>PMDT01000041.1:3606-7204 GCA_003154555.1 Spirochaetaceae bacterium | reverse complement strand
AACTACAGGCTTCACTCCGAGCAGCCGGGGGGTGCCCGCTCATGAGACGCGACGCCTGGATGGTCCCCAACCCGCCCACTCCGAATCGAGCCATCGATTTCGATCCCGGGGTCTGCAACGGCTGCAACCGGTGCGTCGAGATCTGCAGGTCGGACGTGCTGATGCCCAACCCGAAAAGAAAGGCTCCCCCCCTCGTGCTCTACACCGACGAATGCTGGTATTGCGGCACCTGCGTGCTGGAATGCCCCCGGCCGGGGGCCATCACGATGCGCCATCCGATGAACCAGAGCGTGTCGGTGGTCTGGAAGCGCACGACGACGGGGGAGAGCTTCCGGTTGGGCATGAAGAATCCCCCGGAGCCCGATACCCGGCCGGCGTCGTCCTGAGTCGCGGACGGGCCCTTACGCTGCCGGGACGCTGACCTGCGCGAGCACCAGCTTCGCGTCGAGGATCGTCCAGCCCGACGGGCCGAAGACAATCGGGTTGATGTCGAGCTGGCTGAAGATGTCGCCGATGTCCTGCACGATCCCGCTCACGCGGGCAATCACTTCCGCGAGCGCCGCGGCATCCATGCGCATCCCGCGAAAGCCGTCCAGCACCGGGAATACCTTCAGCTCCCGCAGCATGCGCAGCGCTTCCGGCGCGGAACAGGGCACGAGGCGGAACGCCACGTCCTGGTACAGCTCCGTGAGGATGCCGCCCGCGCCTGCCATGATCGCGGGTCCAAAGGTGGGGTCGCGGAACGCCCCGACGATAAACTCGTTGCCGGAGAACTTGATCTGCTCCTCCACCAGGACGTCGCATCCGGGAAATCGCCCCTGCATCTCCTGCACGGCAGCAGGCAGCGTGGACGGGTCGACGGAGAATTGGACGCCGCCCCTGTCGGTCTTGTGCAGGATTTCCGCGGAACAGACTTTCAGGACGTAGGGGGGATCGAAGCCGGGGCGCTGCACGTTGCCGGCTGCCGCCGGCTCGGCACTGATGCGCAGGCCGCGCGGCACGCGAAGAGCATGGAGCGCCAGGAGCTGCTTCGTCTCGTATTCATCCGGCTTGCCGGGGACCGCAAGATGATCGAGCCAGGCCATTGTCGCGTCGGTCATNNGGTCGGGCCGCTGCACCGACCCCAGCGCCTCGAGGATCTCCGCCCTTTCCACGAGCAGGCTCGCCGCGCGTACCGTGCGCCTGATCGACGGGAAGCCGATGACTCCCGCCTCGTAGAAGCGGCGCAGATACCCGTCTGTAAAGGGCCCATACTGCGTGAAGACGAGAATCGGTTTCGGGGACACAGCCGCCCGGGAGGCGATTTCCGTGACCAGGGCGTCGCTGATCTCGGGCGGAGCGAAGAACGCTATACAGATGAGGATGTCGACGCCGGGGTCGTCGAGCAGCGCATCGATGCTTCGGCCGAACATCGCGTCGCTCGCGCTCGCAGTGAGGTCCACGGGGTTGCGGCAGGAGGCGAAGGGGAGGGAGCATTCCCTGATGCGGTCCATGGTTCCCTGCTCAAGATGGGCCATGGAGAGGGCGACTCCGCGCATGCGGCTTTCCACGTAGTCGGTGCACATCACCCCGTAGCCGCCGGCCGGTGTGAGGATGGCGATGCGGTTTCCCCGTGCGGGCGGAAGGTGGGACAGCGCCTTGGCCGCGTCGCAGAGCTCCTCGTCGTCCATCGTGGCAATGATCCCGAACTGCCGGAAGGCGCCGCTCGCGACGAGGCTGGACCCGGCGAGACGCCCGGTGTGCGAGCTGACCGCCGATGCCGCGGATGTCGATCGGCCGGCCTTCAGGACGACGACGGGCTTCTCCCGCGCGATGACCCGCGCCTCACGGAGGAAGTCGTTGCCCGCGTCGAGACTTTCAAGGTAGAAGGCGAGGCAGCGCACGCGCGCCTCCTTGCCGAAATGACGCAGGAAGTCCAGCTCGTTCAGGTCAATCGTATTGCCCAGGCCGACGAATGCGTACATGCCGAAGCCCGTGTTGCTCGCAAGGCCGAGAGCCTCGACGCCCACGGAGCCGCTCTGCGTAATGAATGCGACGCTCCCACCGCCGGCGAGAGCCCTGTCGCCGTGCTCCACGAATATCGTGTCGATTTTCGCGGAGGGCAGGAAGATTCCCAGCGAGTTGGGGCCGAGGATGCGGCAGCCGGTGGCAGCCGGGACGGCGCGGAGCCGCTCCTCCAGCGCCCGGCCTTCCACTCCCGACTCCCCGAAGCCGCCCGCGAGCACGATGAGGTACGGAATCCCGTGCCGGGCGCACGCCTCCGCCGCCTCCACCGCGGCGCGGGCCGCGACGGTGATGATCGCCACGTCGATATCCGGCGGGAGCTCGTCCACCCGGGCGTACGTCTTGCGGCCGAGGATCTCCTGCTTTCCCGGGTTGACGGGGAAGAGGATCCGGCCCGACGTCATGAGCATCTCGAAGACGATTCGGCCGGGCCTGCCCTCCGTATCGGTTGCACCAATGATGGCGACCGACCGGGGGTCGAGCAGGCGCGCAAGATCACGGCTCTTTTTCATGGGCCTTGTCATGGAAACACAGGGCTCGATACTCTGCAAGTCCGGGCGATGGCCGTCCGCGGCGATCCCGGGAGGTGCAGGCATGGGCTGGTATATCGGGTGGGTGCACGACAACATGCTTCTATCCGCGTTTCTCCAGTTCGCCGTGCTCGGCACGCTGGGGGAGGTGCTGGGCATTATCGCCGCGCGGCAACGGCCCGATAGCCGGGTGCTGGCGTGGGTCGCGAAAGTCCTGATCTGGGGCGTCCTGGGCATCCTCATCAAGTATGCCTTTGCCGGTTTCAAGGGCTTCCTGGCCGCGCTGGTCGATGCCGGTCTGCTTCCCCATGCGGCCGAGGATGTACCGCTCCTCCGCGCTTTCTGCCTCTCCCTGTTCACCAACGCCATGTTCGGGCCCCTCCTGATGTTCCTTCACCGCAGCTCCGACAATCTCGTCGCAGGGACCCGGGGGTACGCCGGGATCCAGACGAGCCTCCTGACGCTCCTCTGGTTCTGGGTCCCCGCGCATACCGTCACGTTCATCCTCCCCTATGATCTGCAAGTGGGCCTCGCGGCGCTGTGGTCCGTGGCGCTGGGCCTCATCATGGGCTTCACGAAGCGGGGGAGCCGCCCCGACGGCGGATAACAAGCGCATTTCCTTGCGCTCCGCGGGGCTTCCCGGTATAGTCGGCCCATGGAAAGCATGAAGAGGTCGGTCACCTGCGGCGCGCTGCGCGCCGCCGACGCGGGGAAAGCCGTCACGCTGAACGGCTGGATTCATCGGCATCGCGATCACGGAGGGATCCGGTTCTTCGACCTGCGGGACCGCTACGGGCTCACCCAGGTGGTGATCGACGCGGACGCCGACGCAGACCTGCGCGCGGTAAGCGACCAGCTGAAATTCGAGTACTGCGTTGCGGTGGAAGGGGTCGTACGCGCGCGGCCCGGCTCCATGGCCAACCCGCACATGCCCACGGGCGAGATCGAGGTGAAGGCGACAAAGATCGCCATCCTCTCCACGTGCGACGTGCTGCCCTTCATGATCGATGAGAAAGCGGATGCCCGTGAAGACACGCGCTTCACCTACCGCTACCTGGACCTGC
>PMDT01000041.1:0-3586 GCA_003154555.1 Spirochaetaceae bacterium | reverse complement strand
TCGCGCGCTGTTTCCGCGATGAGGACGCGCGCGGCGATCGGCAGCCTGAGTTCACCCAGATCGACATCGAGCTTTCCTTCGTTTCCCGGGAGGACGTCTTCGATCTCGTGGAAGGGCTCATGGCGCACATTTTCAAGCAGTCCATCGATCGCGCCATTACCACGCCGTTCCTCCGCCTGCCTTACGACGAGGCGATGAATATCTACGGCTCCGACAAGCCGGACCTTCGATTCGGCCTGGAGATGAAGGATTTCGCCGCCATCGCGAAGAAGGGCGGTTTCGAGGTCTTCAAAAAGGTCGTGGAAGGCGGCGGCGCGGTGAAGGCGCTGGTGGCGCCGGGGTGCGGTGAGTATTCGCGCAAGCAGATCACGGACCTCGAGGCGGTTGCCAAGGTGTACGGCGCGGCGGGGCTGGCGTGGATGAAGGTCACCGCGGCGGGGCTGGAAGGCGGAGTCTCGAAGTTCTTCCTGGAGCAGGCCGCGGAGATCACGAGCTTCCTGGGCGCCAGGGCCGGGGACCTCATCCTCCTGGTCGGCGCAGACTTCCGCAAGGCGTGCGTCTCCCTGGGGGCGGTGCGCAGCCAGCTGGGCAGGGACCTCGGACTCGCGGATCCGAAAGAGTTCAAGTTCTGCTGGATCGTCGACTTTCCCCTCTTCGAGTGGAACGAGGAAGAGAAGAAATGGGACCCCGCGCACCACATGTTCACGATGCCGCAGGAGCGCTTTCTTGCGGACTTCGAGAAGAGGCCCGGCGAGGTCAAGGGCGACCTGTATGACCTCGTCTGCAATGGCGTGGAGCTCGCCTCGGGATCCATCAGGATACACGATCCCGAGCTGCAGAAGAGGATATTCCGCTTCCTCGGCATCTCCGACGAGCAGGCGCAGCAGCGCTTCGGCTTCCTCCTGGAGGCGTTTAAATACGGGCCGCCGCCGCATGGCGGGATCGCGCCGGGATTCGACCGCCTCGTGGCGATGATGGCGGGTGAGACGACAATCCGGGACGTGATTGCTTTCCCGAAGAACACGCTCGGCCAGTGTCCCATGGACGACTCGCCCTCCGTCGTGGACGCGCGCCAGCTCGAGGACCTGCACATCCGCGTCGTGGAGAAGAAGGTGTGAGCGAAGGCCCCCTGCTCCACGCGAGCCAGGTCGGCTATACGTGCGCGGCGCGCAAGCGGATCGTCGTTCCCGCAAATGTCGCCGCGGCGGCGCCCGAGTTCCAGGTCCAGGACCTGGGAAAGCTCGACGCGCAGGGTTTCGGCGCGCCGGAGAGCTGGAAGACGGTCTTTCGCGCGAAGCTCGTGCCGCACAACGGCTCGCTGGGGAAGTACCTGGTCGGAGATTTCTCCCCCGTTACCGCGCCGGGCGTCTACCGGGCGGTGCTCCCCGGCGCCCCCGGGAGCGCTGACTGCGCCGCGTGGTCCTACCCCTTTGTCGTCGCGGACGGCGCTTATGCGCGCCTGCCGTCCCTTTTCCTCGACTACGTGCACGGCCAGCGCTGCGGCGACTTCGAGAATGACCTGCGCGGTCCCTGCCACATGGATGACGGCGTGCGCTCCGATACAGGTGAGCCCGTGGACGCGGCCGGTGGCTGGCACGATGCGGGCGATCTGCGGAAGTGGATGGGCACGACGCCCCTTCCCATGCTCGGCTTCTTCGACATGCGACGCAGGCGGGGATGGACGCGCAATAACTGGGGCGAGCGCCCCCATGAAGACGACGTGCTGGCAGAGGCCTCCTGGGGCCTGCGCTGGATGCTGAAGATGCAGGACCCGGCCACGGGCATGTTCTGGGAGGACGTCGGCGGGGGAGGGGACAGCCGTCGCCAACCGGGAATGGTCTGGTGGCATGAGAACCACGCCGGCTGCTATGCCGACAATGCGGGCAACTATTTCTCCGACAACCGGCTGAAGAGCGGCGACGAGCGCAGCGTGCGCGTGCAGTATCAGCCGATCGTCCAGTACGTGGCGGTCACGATCCTCATGGATGCGGCCGACCATTTCCACGCGCACTATCCTGCCTTTGCACAGCTCTGCCGCCAGGCGGCGCTCAGGTGCTGGGACTTCATGAAGAAGCGAAGGCGGGACGATTTTCACAAGTGGTCGTCCGTCATTGCCTGGAGGCTCCTCGCGGCCCTGCGGCTGCACGCAAGCGGCATCGCGCCGGAGTACGAAGTTTCCGCCCTGGTCTCGGTGCTCCTCGACCTGCAGTCGCCCGATCACGGCTTCTGGTACATGGATACGGCGCGGGTCGAACCGTACCGGGGCATCGTGAGCGCGGCGCAGCCGGTCATCGCGCTGGCCACTTTCATCGAGGCTGATTACGAGCATCCCCTTGCCGGCCCCGCGCGAGAGGCGCTGGAACGCTGCCGCGACAGGTACGTGACGCCCATGCTGGCGACCAATCCCTTCGGCATCATGCCCTATGGGGTCTACGCGGCGCCGCGGACGGAGGGGGACGCATACCATGAATGGGTGGACGGGCTGGTCTACCGATTCTTCATGCCGGATCATGCCCCCGAGCGCGTAAACCACGGTCTTTCCTCTCACTGGACAAGCTGGGCCCACGGCCTGGCTCTCATGGGGGACATCCTCGATGACGCGGGCTGCCGCAGCGCGGCCTGGGATCAGCTTGGGTGGCTCACGGGCTGCAATCCTCTGAATGCATGCATGATATCGGGTGTGGGATGCCGCAACGCCACGCCGTACTCAGGCTACTACGGGACGCTGCCGGGCGGTTTCTGCAACGGGCCTCGCGGGACCGCGGAGGACCTGCCGCAGGTGGACGTGGCAGGAAGGCTGGAGTGGAACTCGGGAGAATACTGGATGGCGCCGCTGGCGAATGCCCTGATGGCTCTCTCCCTGCTTCTTCCGTCGCGCCTGCTTCCTTCGGGAAGGCTCGGGTAGGGGGGGCACGCCCAGTGAATAGCGGTTGCCGCCGATCCGGCAATGCGCCGCTCAGTCCGCAGCACCCTTCTTTTTCAGGATCTCCACAACGACCTGGGCGATGATCTCGATCAATGCGGGATCCACGTCCTCCAGGGACTTTTTCCTGCTCCCCCAGCCCTGCGCCTCGCGCACCACGCGCAGGGCGGACACCTCCGTTTCGGAGAGCGGCTTCGGCTCGCCGAGTATCCGTGTCACGAGGCGCACGCGCGCGTACATCTCCAGGANNTCCATGCGGTAGTAGGCCTGCATCACGTCGGCACCGACGGTGAGCGCCCCGTGATTGGAGAGCAGAAGCGCGTCGCTGTCCGGAATCTCTTTTATCACCGCGTCAGGAATCTCGTCCGTGCTGGGCGTGCCATATTCGGCAAAACCGATCTTCGAGAGGCCGAATATGACCTCGGGAAGGAGCACGTCCTGGTCGAGCCGTATCCGGCAGGCGGCGAAGCCCGTCGCCGCAGGCGGGTGCGCATGCACGATCGCCTGGACATCGGACCGCGCCCGGTAGACTGCCAGGTGCATCTTCGTCTCGGAGCTGGGCTTGAGGCTTCCTGCAATGACCCGGCCCTGAAGGTCGATCTTGAGGATGCTGTCTTCCGTGAGGTCGCCCTTGTTGACGCTCGTGGGCGTGACCAGGAGCTC
>PMDT01000298.1 GCA_003154555.1 Spirochaetaceae bacterium | reverse complement strand
TGATGGTCACGAATGCCGGCGGCGGCTACAGCCAGTGGGGCGCGGATGAGATCACGCGGTTCCGGTCCGACGGCACGCGCGACCCCTGGGGCACATTCCTCTATCTCCACGAGCCGGAAGCGGGGCAGACCTGGTCCGCAACGTATCAGCCCTGTGGCGGATCCGCGGAGCCGTATGGCGTCTCCTTTGCCCTGGATCGGGCCGCGTTCCGCCGGGTCGACAATGGGATCCAGGCGACGACCGAGATCGTCGTCTCTCCCGAGGACGACGTGGAGATCCGCCGCGTCACGCTCACCAACCGCTCGTTGCGCACGCGGCACCTCGAATGCAGCAGCTATGTCGAATTGTCGATGGCCCCCCATGCCGCCGATCGACAGCATCCGGCCTTCAACAAGATGTTCATCCAGACCGAGTCCCTGCCCGCCGCGCACGCGCTCATGGCCAGTCGACGCCCGCGCGGGGAGGGGGAGCCGCGTCTGTACGTCGCCCATCGGCTCACGATGGAGACAGGCGTCGAGGAGCCCCTTCGCTTCGAGACCGACCGGCGCGTATTCATCGGCAGGGGGCGGACCCTCGCCAATCCCCGGGGAAGCGCGGAGGAGCCGCACAACAGCGAGGGATACGTGCTTGACCCGATCCTGAGCCTTCGCACGACGCTGCGCCTGTCTCCGGGCCAGCGCGCCATCTTCTCCCTGGTGGTCGCCGCCGGCGACAATCGGGATCATGTCGTGAATCTCATGAGCAAGTACGCCGACGCACACGCCCTCAATCGCGCCATGGACTTCGCATGGGCCGCCGCCCAGCTCGAGCTTCGCGTCCTGCGCATCCAGCCCGACGATGCCCGGCGATTCCAGCAGCTTGCCAGCCACATGATCTACCCCAACAGGCTGCTGCGGTCTACCGCGGAGAGGATCGCGGAGAACGTCAAAGGGCAGGCGGGGCTCTGGGCCTACGGAATCTCAGGCGATCTGCCGATTGCGCTGGTCACGATCGGCGAGATACGCGATGTCGGCCTGATCGGCCAGATGCTGCAGGCCCACACGTACTGGCGCATGCATGGTCTGACGGCGGATCTCGTCATCCTCGCGGAGGAATCCAGCGTCTACGAACGACCCGTGCACGAAAGGCTCGAGGCCCTGATCCAGGCGCATGCGACGCAGACGGGCAGGGACAAGCCGGGCGGCGTCTTCCTGCGCAGCGCGGACCAGATACCGGAAGCGGACCTCACCCTCCTGCATGCGGCAGCGAGCGTCGTGCTCGTCGGCGCACGAGGACCGCTGTCGCAGCAGGTGGGCATCCCCGGCGAGCCCTCCGATGTTCCCCCGAGACCCGCGTGGAAGCGTGCACCTGAGGATCGGTCACGCCCGCTGCCCTTCCTCGAGCTCCCGTATTTCAACGGCATCGGCGGCTTCACCCCGGACGGCCGTGAATACGCGATCTATCTCGCGGCCGGGACCCACACCCCCGACCCCTGGGTGAATGTGATGGCCAATCCGACCTTCGGGACTCTTGTGAGCGAAAGCGGCTCCGGTTTCACCTGGAACGGGAACAGCCAGAGGAATCGTCTGAGCGCGTGGTCGAACGATCCCGTCACCGACCCCGCCTCCGAAGCGCTGTACATCCGTGACGAGGAGACAGGCGTATGCTGGACTCCCACGGCATCACCCATCCGCGAAGAGGCAGCCTACCGCGCGCGGCACGGGGCGGGGTATTCGGTTTTCGAGCACAACAGCAACGGCATCGAGCAGGAGCTGACGGTATTCGTGCCCATGGATGACAAGGGCGGTCTGCCGGTCAAGGTGCAGCGGCTGCGTCTCCGAAACGACTCGGAGAGAACCCGCACGCTTTCACTGACATCCTACGTGGAATGGGTGCTCGGGGAAAATCGCGAAAGCACCCAGATGCATGTCGTCACCGGGTGGGATGGCGATTTCCATACGCTCACGGCGAGGAACCGGTACCACCCCGATTTCGGGGACCGCGTCGCATTTGCCGCGCTGAGCGTGCCGGTGGAATCCTGGTGCGGCGACCGCACGTCGTTCCTCGGCCGCAACGGCGGCCTGGAGTCCGCCGCGGCGCTGCGCGAGCAATCCCTGTCCGGGCGCACGGGCGCGGGATACGACCCGTGCGGGGCGTTGCGGACGACATTCGAGCTCGCCCCCGGCGACAAGACGGAAGTGACGGTCTTTCTCGGCGAGGCGGAATCCCGCGAGGCGGTCCACGCCCTGCTTTCTTCCCTCCGCGCGGCCGGCCGCGTCGACGCGGCACTCGATGACACGAGGACCTGGTGGGACCGGCTCCTGGGCGCAATCGATGTGCACACCCCCGAGCTCGCCGCGGACTTCCTCATCAATCGATGGCTCCTGTACCAGTGCGTGAGCTGCCGCATCTGGGGGCGTTCCGCCTTCTACCAGTCCGGCGGCGCGTTCGGATTCCGCGACCAGCTGCAGGACGTCATGGCTCTCCTCCATGCCGCTCCCGCCCTTGCCCGCGACCATATCATCCTCGCCGCAAGCCGCCAGTTCCGGGAGGGCGACGTCCAGCATTGGTGGCATCCCCCGAGCGGCGTGGGCATCCGGTCGCGCATCACCGACGATCTCCTGTGGCTGCCATTCGTCGTCGCTCACTACGTGCGTGTCACGGGCGACACTGCGATATTGAACGAGCCTGTGCCCTTCCTGGACGGTCCGCTCCTGCGGGAGGATCAGCACGAGGCGTTTTTCACGCCGACGATCGCATTGGAGACGGCCACCCTTTTCGAGCACTGCGAGCGCGCCGTTTCGCGCGGGCTCACGGAAGGACCGCACGGGCTCCCGCTCATGGGAACGGGGGACTGGAACGACGGGATGAATCTCGTCGGCGTGGGCGGCAGGGGGGAGAGCGCCTGGCTGGGCTGGTTNNCGCGCGCATCGAAAGGGCGGCCTGGGATGGAGAATGGTACATTCGCGCGATCTTCGACGACGGCACCCCGGTCGGAGCGGCCGGGAACGCGGAAATGCGCATCGACTCGCTGCCGCAGTCCTGGGCCCAGCTCAGCGGCGGCGCGGACGCGGATCGAACCCGCCGCGCGCTGGAATCGGCGTGGTCCCTGCTCGTCCGGGAGGACGAGGGGCTGGCGCTTCTCTTCACTCCCCCGTTCGACAAGGCCGTGCCTTCCCCCGGGTACATCCAGGGCTACCCGCCCGGTGTTCGCGAGAATGGCGGGCAGTATACCCACGCCGCCCTGTGGCTCGCGATGGCGTTTGCACGCCAGGGGAATGGAACCCGTGCCGGAAAGCTCCTGCGCATGCTCAACCCGATCGAGCAGGCGCGCGATCCGCAAGCAGTGCAACGATACACGGTCGAACCGTATGTGCTCGCCGCGGATGTGTACCGACTGGCGGGCCGTGTCGGGATGGGCGGATGGTCGTGGTATACCGGCTCGGCCTCCTGGATGTATCGTGTCTGGGTTGAGGAGGTCCTCGGCTTGAAAGTGCGTGGGAACAGCCTGCTGCTCGATCCGGTCATCCCCGGGTGGTGGAACGGCTTTCACGTGCAGTATCGCCGCGGCAAGGCGCTTTACGCCATCCAGGTCGACAACCCCGACGGGTACGAGCGCGGCGTGTCCTGGGTCGAGATGGACGGCCGTCGCCTGGAGGACTGCACCATCCCCCTGGCCGCTGACCCCGTGACGCACGACATACGCGTGCGCATGGGCGCGCGGTCGGACAACAAGGTGCCTGCGCCGGCCGGCGCGGCTGCCATTTCCAATGAGCACACCAGGGAGGATCTCGCCGAGTGATCGCGCACGTGGCGTCCCTGGTCAGAGCCTGCCGGGTCCGTGGGGCGATGCATTCCGAAAGGGGGAAGTCATGAAAAGGTCATTCATTGTCCGGGCGATTCTCACGGGTCTCATCGGGCTCGTGATCGGCGTGATCTTCAGCGCCGTCCTGAATCTCATCAGCCCGGCGGAGAATCTTGTGCGGACGGTCGTCCTCGTCTGCCTTGCGGCATTCTGCGCGGCCTTCACGGGCTATGTCCTCGGCGCGAGGCAGAAGAAGTAGTCCCGTTCGCGGATTGCGTCGCGTCCCGGCGGCGAATTAGCTGGATTTCTGCTCGCGTCCTCCGTACACTTCACAGATGAACATTAACATATCAAGAAGTGTTGGCGTCGTTCTCCTGGTTGCCGGTGTCGTTCTCATCATTGTCGGTATCGTTGCATCGCGTTCGCTTGCAGACAATGTGAGCAACTTCTTTGTCGGGCATTTCACGAAAAGCACCATGTGGTACATATTCGGCGGCATCGCATCGGCGGTTGTCGGCTTGCTGTTGACGCTCGGTGTTTTCGCAAAGGCAAGATCATAAGTCTTTCGTCGGAAAAAGAATGGAGTAATATCATGAATGTATTGCTGGTCATCGGGCTCATCCTGGTCGCTTTGTGGCTCCTGGGGCTCGTGAGCTCCTTCACACTGGGCGGTTTTATCTATGTCGTTCTGGTCATCGGTTTGGTGCTCGCGGCCGTTTCACTCGTCATGCGGCTGCGGCTGCGAAGGTAGTCCCGCGGGGGATCGGCTGGCGCGGTACAGGCTACCGCNNTGCGGGTCGCTCGCCGCATTGAAGGCCCCCCGCGACATCCCCTTGAGGGACGTGGGCGTGAGGGTTTCCGCGTCCGGCGGCATGGTGACCGCCAGATCGGGTACGATGCCCGTGTGCCAGATGCTGCGTCCCTTCGGTGTAAGCCATTCACTGACCGCCAGCCGCACGACCGAACCGTCGGAGAGCGGGAAATCGCTCAGCACCGTGCCGGTGCCGAATGTCGTCGCACCGACCAGCGTGGCGCGCCTTGCATCCTGCAGCGCGCCGGCAACGATCTCGGCGGCGCTGGCTGTCCCCCGGTTGATGAGCACCACGACGGGGAGGTCGACCGCCGTTCCCCCGCCACGCACCGCGTCGTGCTCGATCGATCCGTGAGAATCCTTTTCCAGAAGCACATCCCCGCCGCGTAGGAGCTCGCTTGCCACGGCGATGGCCTCGTTCAACACGCCACCCGGGTCGTTGCGCATGTCAAGGATGGCACCGTGCAAACCCTGGGCCTCGATCTGCCGCAGCGCGTCCTTCACGGCCCTGTCCGTGCCGGGATTGAAGGCCGCGATGCGAAGATCGGCAATCGAGGTGCCGGGCACCGCGCTCCACGAGACGAAGGCAAGATGAATCCGCGTGCGCCGCAGGGTCACATCGAATGACCGGTGCGTGGAGGGATCGGAGATGCGGAGCGTCACGGTCGTTCCGGCCGGACCTTCGACGCGTTCGACGACATGGGCGAGGTCCATGCCGGCGACGCTCTCGCCATCGACGTTCACGATCTGCTCGCCGGCGCGCAGCCCCGCAGCGAGCGCCGGGGAGTTGTCCAGGGGGGCGACGATCTGTACGGCGTCATTCCGTGACTCTATCTCCAGTCCGACGCCGACATAGTCGCCCCGCAGAAGGGCCCGCTCGTCCTTTACCATTGCGGGGGCAAGGAAGCCGCTGTGCCCCGTGTCGCCCAGCGCATCGACCATCCCTGCAATGGCCCCCTGCGTCAGGGCGGCAGGTTTGAGGGCAGGGCGGTCGACGTACTCCCGATCGATGGTGTCCCACGCCTCACGGATGAGGGCAAAGTCGGGCCGCGTCGTCGCGGGCGTCGTCGCCGCGCGGTCAGGCCGCCAGAGGGCGTACCGGTCGAACAACGCGCCGAAGGAGAAAGCCGCCACGGCGCCGACCGCAATCAGGAGGGGACCGAAAATCTTCCGCATGATGCATTCAATGTATGCATTTCCCCTGACGGTGGCCTTGTCCCGCCCGCCGCCAGGGGAGTACGTTCTTCCCATGTTCAGCCCGGTGCTGCGTGAACAGGGAAAGGACAGGCTGGTCTACGCGACCTCCGTCGGGTTTCGCGTCGTCTTTTCCGTCACCGCCCTTGTCATCATCCTGAGCATCGCCGCCGTTTCCGGGGGTTCATTCTTTTCGCGGCTGAATATCTTCTCTCTCATCATCGTCGCCGTCTGCCTTTTCGCCGCCCTGTACCTGGAGCGATGGGTATTCGACAGGAGCGCCAATCTTTTCGAAAAGGACGTCGGCATTCTCTTTGTCTATGCCCGGAAAAAGGCGCCCCTCGATGCGCTCAGCAAGGTGGTCCTGCAGGGGCCGGTGGTCCGACAGGAGGACACGCCGGCCCTGCTGCGATGGACCTCCCGGAAAACGGTGATGCTCTCCGTCGTTGGCCGCGATGCACGCGTGTATCGGCTGGATATGCTGAGCGGCGGCTCCGCGCGCGACGTGAGGAGGTCCGCGGAAAGGCTCTCCGTCTTCTGCGCGATTCCCCTGGAGGACAACACGGGCCTGAAAGGAGAGGATGCAGGCTGAGGTGGCCCGGCGCCGGCCGTTGTCAGTAAAGGCCGGGAACGATTCTCCGCGGAACACGGCGGACATACTCCGCCCACAGGGCGCCGTACTTGGCCGCGCATCGCCGCTCGTCGGCGCGCTCCCGCGGGATGAGCAGGACCATGTAATACAGGGGATAGAGCCAGACGACCCACAACGCGGGCCAGCCCAGGACAAGCGTCAGTCCCGCTGCCATGAGTATCTCACCGAGATAGTTCACATGACGAGACACCGCCCAGAACCCGCTGCACAGGAGTGCGTGCTCCCCGTCACGCAGCGATTGCGGCTTGATGATGCCCAGCAGGGCGCGCTCCGGATCCGTCTTAAAGAAGAACTTCTGCATGTTGGCGCCACGTGACAGCGTCCAACCCGCGAAAAAGACGATGCTGTAGACCACGAGGAGCCAGGACGCCGTGTGCGGATCCGGCAGCTCCGCCGTTGCCCACAGTCCGACCAGGTAGAAGTAGGGATAGAAAGTGAAGCAGCCCCAGACGAGCTTGAAGCCAACCCGTTCGGCGAAGATGTCATAGGTGTAGAGGTGCACGCGCTCGAAGACCAGATAGTCGATCACGAACCAGAAGAAGAGGCACGTGTACACCACCATTCCCGGCGAGAGGTGCGTACCAAAGGTGATGATGTGGTGCGCCAGGAACGACAGGATATTCAGGGCAAGCATCGTGGCTCCGACAAGATAGAGGAACATCTTGGCATCCACCCGACTATTGAGGAACTGGCGGTTTTCCGCTCTACCGAGATACAGCTCAGCGGGGAACGGGCGCCCGGTGCTCCGCGCCGACAGGACCATGACAAAGCTGAAGAGCAGCCCCAGGGCGCAGGAGCCTGCGAGACCCGACCAGCGGTGCAGGTACAGCCAGTCCCACGGGAACAGCCCCGTCCGCCCGGCGAGCGCCCAGAGGGCGATCATGATGATGAGAACGAACGGACCGTTCAGACGGTAGGTGAGCGGCTCGTCGGTCCGCGTGTCGCGCACGTACCCCACGACCCTGCGGGCCGGAAGAGCGACGTGGACCAGCAGGATGAGGGCGTAGATGATCCAGGGCGCAAAGAATCCCGCAATGACGTCCATCATGGTGTCGTCTCCTTTGCCGGGGTCAGATTGCTCGTGGAACCGGCCATGATGCCGATTGCCGCACGGCGGGAGAGGAGGCGGCTCATGACCCCGTGGGCCGCCTTGTTGACGAAACCGGGAATGGCAAGAGGGCCGCGGCCCAGCCTCCGCAGCGCCCGCTCGGCAACGATCGAGGGATCCAGTGTTCCGGGCGCATCCTTGCCGGCGGCGGCCGCGTAGCCGGGCGTTCGGATGGCGCCGGCGCAGCAGGCGACAACGTCGATGCCTTTTCCTTTCAGCTCCCGCCACAGGCCCTCTGCCAATATCCTGTTGAAGGCCTTGCTCGCAGCGTAGGTTGCGATCCGCGGCGAGCCCTGGTCGCCGGCCAGGGACGACATCAGGACGATTGCGCCGCGTTTCCTCGCGACCATCGCCGGCAGGATCATGTGCAAAAGCGTCACGGGTCCGCGCACGTTGACGTCGACCACGCGCGAAAGGTCGGCGCCGCTTGCCGCGTCGAAATCGCCAACGGGTGCGTGCGCGGCGTTGTAGACGAGAAGCCCCAGGTCGAGATCCGAGATCTCGACGCGCAAGCTGTCGGTGAATCCGCCCGACGCGAGGTCACCGTCGAAACACCGAACCTTGACGCCGTGCTGCCGGCGCAGCTCTTCGGCCAGGCGGTCCAGCAATTCCCTGCGCCGGGCGGCCAGCACGAGATTCATGCCCCGGCTCGCCAGTGCCCGCGCATATGCTGCGCCCAGGCCCTGGGAAGCGCCGGCGACCAGCGCCCAGGAGCCATAGCGAGCGGGAAATCCGCCTTGACGGAGCAGTTTCGAGCTTGTCTTGTTATGCGGCATCTGCCTCCCTTGGTCGGAGGGAGGCTACTATCGGGCAGCTACCTTGTCAACCTATGTACTAAGGCAGACTTGGCAGGCGCTTTCGTAAAAAACTGCGCGGCAACGCCGCCGGTCGGCCGTTCGGTTCACGCCACCGTGACGACATCTGCAGAAGAGAGGAACCTCTCCGTAATCTCGTAGAGGTTGGAGACGTGTCCCGCTCCCAGCGATTCCTTGAGGTGGTAGTAGTCGAGGCACGTCCCGCAGACGAGAATCTCGACTCCCTTTGCCTCGATGGTCTTCAGGAGCTCGATGGTTTCCACGCGCTCCGCGGCGAGGCGGACACCGGCGTTCATGAAGACGAGCGTCTTCGGCGGCCTCGAAAGCTCGCTCACCGTGTACAGGAGCCCCTTCACAAGAAGCTTTCCCAGGGTCTCGTCGCCGCGCCCGATCTGGTCAGCGGAGAAAAAGAGCGTCTTGCCGCTGAGCTGTTGCGTCGCGGTCTGCGGCTCTTCTTCGCATGCAGGGGCAGGCTCACCGCCTCCCGCCTTGGCGACCATGGCCGCGGTCACACCCGTTGTGATGGTGTGCACGCTGCCCGCGCTCACAACGCGCGGATCCGTGGCGCCCGTGAACTTCAGGAAGCGCACGACATTCTCCCGCGCCGCATCGTTGTCCACGGTGATTTCTATCTCACTGAGATCCCCGGCCGCCATCGTCTTTCTGCTCAGGATCACCGGCTGGGGGCAGGCAAGCCCCTTCGCATCGATCGATTTCTTCATAGCTCTTGTGTCCCTCCTTCAGGACCACGCGGTAGGCGGCGCGCCGTGATTCCAGCGCGAACCACCACGCCGGAAGCGCGTCAGCGCCTCCCGCGGCAAGTATCGAAAACCCGCATCCCAGGCTGACCGCGGGCGGCGTCGGCACGAGGTTCACTTCCACGCCGCGCGCTTTCAGGAACCCCTCGGCGGACAGCGTCTGGTGAATGCCCTCGAAGACCACCAGCAGCTCAGGCAAGCTCGACCATTCCCGCGCCATCAACCGTCGCGCCGACCAGCGCGGCCGGTACTCCCGCTTCATGCATTTCTGCGATCACTGCGTCCGCCTGCTTCGCCGCGACCGCGGCGAGCAGGCCGCCCGATGTCTGGGGGTCGAAGAGGAGATTCAGATCATCGTCCCCGCAATGTTTTGTATTGACGATGAACCGCATCCGGAAGCTCTTGTTGCGATAGGTGCCTTCCGGGACGAGGCCCATGGCGGCGTAGTCCCTCACCGCGGGGAGGAAGGGTACCGCATCTGTGAGAATCCGCACATTGAACTTCGTGTCCGCCGCCATCTCGCAGGCGTGACCGAGCAGCCCGAAGCCGGTCACATCCGTGCAGGCATGCACCTCGTGGCGCTGCAGGATCTCGGATGCCTTCCTGTTGAGTGTCCCCATGCCGGCGCACGCCGCCGCCAGCGCCTCCGCCGACGCAAGCCCTCCCCGCGCTGCCGTGGTCACAAGGCCCGTCCCGATCGGCTTGGTGAGGATGATGCTCTCTCCGCCCGCGAGCGCGTTGTTCAGCCACACCCTGCCGGGATGGACGATACCGGTCACGGCATAGCCGAATTTCAGCTCCTTGTCGTCGATGCTGTGCCCGCCGACCAGCGGACAATCTGCTTCTTCCAGCGCCGCCAGGCCGCCTTCCATCATTCTGCGGAGAACTGCAATATCCAGGGCCCCGACGGGAAAGCCGACCACCGCGACCGCCGTGCAGGGCTTCCCGCCCATCGCGTAGACGTCAGAAAGCGCGTTCGCCGCCGCGATCCTTCCGTAAAGGAGGGGGTCGTCCACGATGGGGGGGAAGAAGTCTATCGTGTGGATGAGAGCCTGCTCATCATTGAGCCGCAGCACCCCGGCATCCTCGCTGCGCCTGAAGTCTGCAATCAGGTCGGGATACTCGCGCTGGGAAAGCCCGCAGAGGGCCTCGTCCAGCAGACCCGGGCCCAGCTTTGCGCCGCACCCGGCGAAACGCGAAAATGAGGTGAGATTCACGTGACTGCTCCAATCTCCTGAAAGGCTGCCGCGGCAAGATCCAGCTCATCCGAGGTCGTGAAAGGTCCTGGTGAAACCCTGATCGTGCCGCCGCCGCCCAGCGTGCCGATCGTGCGATGCGCGGCAGGGGCGCAATGCAATCCTCCTCGGCAGGCGATACCGCGCTCATCCAGAAGCCGTGCCATCTCATCGACAGGGATATTCTCGTGCGTGATGGAGAAAAGCGGGAGCCTGTCCTCCGGTTTGTCCGGCCCATGAACGACAATACCGCGTATCGAAGAGACCGCGTCATGCAGCATTTCCGCCGCGCGTCTCCGCTTCGCCGCGATCACCGACAGACCCTCCCTTTCCAAAAACCGGATCGCCGCCAGGAGTCCCGCAATTGCCGGCAGATTCATGGTGCCGCTTTCATACCTGTCGGGAAGGAAGTCCGGCTGCTCCTCGGAGTCGGAGCGGCTTCCGGTCCCGCCGTAGAGAAGCGGCGTGGGCCGGGCGCGCGGCCCGATGAAAAGCACGCCCAGCCCCGCGGGGGCAAGCAGCCCTTTGTGCGGTGAGACGCAGAAGAAATCGCACGGGAAGGAAGCAAGGTTGATTGGCATCTCACCGGCGGCCTGTGCGGCGTCGATGCCGATAAGCGTGCCGGGGGAAAGACGGGCGGAGAGCTCCGCCACTTCCCTGAAAGGAAAAAGGCCTCCTGTCACGTTGCTTGCTGCCGTGAAGAGGAGAAGCTTCGGCCGGGCGCGGAGCGCGTCACGGAGGGAATCCATGTCCGGCAGTCCTCGCGACGTGCAGGCGAACACACGCACCACGCAGCCCCGCTCGTTTTCCAGGGCGCGCAGCGGTCGCATCACCGCATTATGTTCCATGCCGGAGACCGCCACCGTGTCCCCCGCCTGGAGGATGCCATGGACGATGAGATTCAGGGAGGCAGTCGTGCCGGGCGTGAAGATCAGGTGCGAGCTGTCGCGGAAGCCGAAGAAGGCCGCCGTCGCCGTGCGCGTCTCATGCACGAGCCTGTCGGCCGAATGGACCGCGGCGTGCGTTCCCCTGCCCGGGCTTCCATAGGGCTGCCGCAGGGATTCCGCGACAGCCTCCGGCACCCCGGGCGCCTTTGGAAAGCTGGTCGCCGCATTGTCGAGGTAGATGAGGGTCGGGCGGGACGTCACGCGGGACATAGTAGCAGGTCGACCCCCGCCTGTGTAGAATGCCCGTCGCGGTGGCGCTTCCATGCGCAGCGCGAAAATCGCTTCAGACGGGCGGGAGGAACGATCATGGCTCTGCTCGAAGGATGTACGGCGGTCGTTGCCGGGGCTGGCAGCGGGATCGGGCGCGCGATCGCGCAGCGGCTCCACGAGGAAGGCGCCTTTCTTGTCATCTGCGGACGCCGCGAGGAAAAGCTCCGTGAGACATCCGCGCTCATCTCCGCTTCCGCGGAGCGCATCGCCATGGTGCCCGCCGACGTGACCCGCGCGCAGGACGTCGCGCGGCTTGTCGCAGACGTGCAGCAGAGGCGCGGTGGCCTGGACGTGCTGGTGAATTGCATGGGTCTCATGCGGTTCGGAAAGCTGGAGGGCCTTGCGCCGGGAGCGCTTCACGAGATGCTCGACGTCAACACGGTCGCGCCCCTGCAGCTTTCCGTTGCCCTGCTCCCCCTCATGCGCGCGCGGCACGGTGGATCCATCGTCAATATCTCCTCCATCTCCGGCATGAGGCCCTTCGAGGGAAGCGGCGCATACTGCATGGCAAAAGCAGCGCTCATCATGATGTCCCAGGTCATGGCGCTGGAGGTTGCCGCGGATCGCATCCGCGTCAACGTCATCTGTCCCGGCATGGTGGAAGACACCGAGCTGGGCGATGCGATCTTCGCACGGGAGCAGGTCGCCGCTTCCTACGAGAGGTTCCGCCCCACGCACCCCCTTGGACGCAATGGAAAGCCGCGTGACGTGGCGGAGGCGGCGCTCTTCTTTGCATCGCCGCAGAGCGACTGGGTCACCGGTGCCGTGCTTCCCCTGGACGGGGGCCGTCACCTCACGACGAACAAACCGGCGTGAGTGCCAGCCGCCCTCACGGCAGAAACCGGGTGCCGCTCTTTCCCTGGAGTGCTTCCTCAGCTTTGGCGAGCGATCCGATGATCGCGGGCTTGCCGCTCCAGGCGACGAAGCGGAGGCACGCCTCCACTTTCGGACCCATGGAACCTTTCAGGAATTGTCCCTCGGCGAGGTAGCGCGCGGCGTCGACCGCGGAGAGAGAATCCGTGCAACAGGCATGGGGCGTGCCGAAGCCCAGCGACACTTTTTCCACGTCCGTGAGGATCAGGAGCGTGTCGGCATGAATCGCCCGTGCGAGTGTGAAGCTGGCCTTGTCCTTGTCGATCACCGCGTTCACGCCGCAGAGTCCGCCCTGTGCGTCCCGCGCAACGGGTATGCCGCCTCCCCCGGCGGCGATCACGACGAATCCGCCGTCCAGGAGTGCCCTGATCGCCTTCTCTTCAACAATCTCCTGCGGCTCGGGTGAGGGGACGACCCTGCGCCAGCCCTTCGGGCACCCGGGCTTCACCAGCTTGATGCAATACTGCTTCGTGAGCTGCAGCGCGCGTGCCTCATCTTCCGTGTAGAAGGGTCCTACCGGCTTCGATGGGTCCTTGAAGTCGGGGTCTTCGGGTTTTACAAGGACCTGCGTGACCAGGCTGCAGGCCTCGGTGGAAAGACCCTCGGCGTGCAGGTAATGCGTCAGCCGGTTCTGTATCATCCAGCCGATATGACCCTGGGTCATCGCGCCGCAGGCCGCCAGGCTCTGTCCCGGGACCAGGGCCTCCGCCTCCTCCTGCTGGATCAGGAGGGCACCTGCCTGCGGGCCGTTTCCGTGCGCCACCACGACGCGATATCCCGACCGTACGATCCGGGCGATCTGGCGTGCCGTGATGTCCACGTTGGCGAACTGTTGCTCCGTTGTTCCTCGTTCGCCCGACTGAAGAATCGCATTGCCGCCCAGAGCGATGACGATTGTTTCCATGTCAGCTTCCCTTCGAGCTTGCGGACTACTGGTCTGACCACGAGAAATTCGACCATACGGCCGAATGCATTCCCTGTCAATCAATTTTTTTCCTGCATATATATGCCTATTTGCACCGATTGCGATTTTTCTTGACAGCAAATAGCCGGTTGCGTTAGGATTTGTGGCGTGGTCTGACTGCCGTACCGAAATCCGAGAAGGCGGAGGGGAGCGTGTTCGAGAAACTACATTCTCAAAAGAACTACATGCAGATCGCCCGCCAGATCCGGAATCTCATCCGCGACGGTACGCTGAAGGTCGGGGAAAGACTTCCGCCGGAGCGGACCCTCGTTGAGCAGTTCGGCGCATCTCGTGCCTGCATCCGGGAGGCCTTGAGCGCCCTGGAGATGCTCGGGCTGATCGAGTGCCGCAGCGGCCAGGGCAACTATATCAAGGCGGATGGCTCCAACGGCACGATCGATGGAGAGATGCTGAAGGCGCTCCTGCAAGATCATGATGCCTACGAAATCTTCGAAGCGCGCCTGGAGATCGAGCCCAACATGTCGGCCCTGGCGGCTGAACGCGCGACTCTCGAAGAGGTGGAAAAGCTCAAGGGCTTCGTCGAACGGCTGCGCCTGCTCGGGCAGTCCATCGTTCGCGACGGGTTCAAGGACGCGCCCGTCGAAGAATACATGGAGGCCGACAGGTTGTTCCACATGGAAGTCGGCCGCGCGGCGCACAACAACGTGCTTTTTACGGTTTTCTCCGGTGTCAATCTCATGACAAAAGAGACCCACTGGAAAGCCATGAAGAGCAAGGGCCTTTCCAACGAAGCGAATGTCACCGCCTATGCCGAGGAGCACCAGGCCATCCTCGACGCCATCGTCAGCAAGGATCCCAAGGCCGCGCTCCGGGAATCGAAGAGGCATCTCACGATGCTGAAAAAGAGCCTTTTCTAGACAGGGACGTCGAGGTCGGCCGAGGCCAGGGATGGCCGCAAGGCCGACTGTGAAGACATCGGCATCTTCGCGTTCATCACGCCGACCAGCGCGCGACGACGCGGAAGAGACAGGACCATCACAGGAGGAAGAAGGATGCTTTCCGGGACAGAAATCAGAGGTGTCATTCCGGCCCTCGTCACGCCCTTCACGAAGAAAGACGACGTTGACCTTGCAGGCGTGGAGACCATCACGAGGTTTCTTGTTGAAAACGGCGTGCATGCCCTGATGCCCGTGGGCGGAACCGGGGAGTTTCCCAGCCTCCTGCGCGAGGAGAAGCGGGACGTCGTGGCGGCGATTGCACGCGTTGCCAAGGGGAAGGTCCCCATCATTCCGGGAACCGCGGCCTGCAGCACGCGCGAGGTCATCCTCCTGAGCAACGACGCGTTCACGGCGGGCGCCGATGCAGTCATCGTGACGGCGCCGTACTACTTCAAGCTCTCCGACGAATCGCTCATCCAGCACTACACGACCGTGGCGCAGAATGTGGGCTGCCCGGTCATCGTCTACAACAACCCGCTCTATACGGGAAACCCCATGAGCCCGCAGGTCCTCGCGAAGCTCATGACGGTGAAAAACATCATCGGCGTGAAAAACAGCTCATCTGACATGGGGCAGCTCATCGAGATGATCCGCCTTTCCCCCAGGGGCAAATCCCTCTGCACCGGCATCGACAGCCAGTTCTATCCCGCCCTGTGCGTCGGCGCATCGGGTCTGTACTCCACCGCCGCAGGCATCGTGCCCGCGCAGATGGTGAAGCTCTACGATCTTTTCATCGCGGGGAAGCACGCGGAGGCCCTTGCCCTGAGCATGCAGCTGCAGACCTTGAACCGCTACCTCGAGTACGACCCGGGATACGTTGCCCCGGCCAAGGAAGCCCTGAACCTCCTCGGTCTCCCGGGCGGGTGCATCCGCGCCCCGCTCCCGCAGCTCACGTCGGAGGAGAAAGCGGGCGTCAAGGCGGCACTGAAGACCATCGGGGTTCTCTAGAAAGGGGCGACGGGAATGAAACTGCGGATGGGTGTCGACACCGGGGGGACCTTCACCGATGGCGTCGTGATCGACGAAAAAGGCGCGATCCACAATTTCAAGGAGCTGTCCACGCCCCGCGATCCTTCCGTCGGCCTGTACAATGTGATCAGGAAGGCCGCGGAGCACTTCGGCAAGGACGTGCACGGGTTCCTGGGGGACCTGGACTTCTTCGCGCACGGGACCACGGTGGCGACCAATACGCTTCTCACGGGTACCGGCGCGAAGACCGGGCTGATCCTGACCAGGGGCTTCCGCGACACGCTGGAGATGCGCCGGGCCCACAAGGAAAACATCTGGGACCTCTACCTCCCGGTCGCCGCGCCCCTCGTGCCCCGACGCCTCCGCATCGGGGTCCGGGAGAGGATCGATTACAAGGGCAGCATCGTGGAGCCTCTCGTGGAGGAGGATGTCCGGAAGGCCTGCGAGCTCTTCAAGAGGGAAGGGGTAACTGCGGTTGCAATCTGCACGCTGTTCTCCTTCCTCAACGACACGCACGAGAAGGCGATCCAGTCGATCGTGCGCAAAGCGATGCCGGACGCGTTCATCTCCCTCTCCTCGGAGGTCCTCTCACAGATCCGCGAATACGAGCGCANNCTGAAGACCGACGGGCTGTCGCGCGCCTTCTACATCACCGCGTCCAACGCGGGCGTCATGACCGCGGAGACGGCAATTCGACAGGCTTCTGCCACCCTGCTCTCGGGCCCCGCAGCGGGAGCAGTCGGTGGCATTTTCTTCGCCGAGCTTCTCAAGCGCGGCAACCTCATCACCATGGACATGGGCGGAACCTCCTTTGACGTGACGCTGGTCAATGAGGGCAGCGTCACCATGAGCACGGAGGGATCGATTGCCGGGTACCGCATCGCCAAGCCGATGTGCGACATCAACACCATTGGCGCNNGGCGGCGGCTCCATCGCCTGGATCGATTCGGGCGGCATGCTGAAGGTCGGCCCGGCATCGGCGGGCTCGGATCCCGGGCCTGTCTGCTACGACGTGGGAGGCACGAAGCCCACTGTCACCGACGCGAATCTCCTGCTCGGCTACCTCGACAAGGACTACTTCCTCGGCGGTGAGATGAAAGTCAACGAGCCGAAGACCCGTGAGGCGATGAAGAAGGTCATTGCCGATCCGCTGGGCATGTCACCGGTGGACGCCGCGGCGGGAATCTTCCGCATCATCAACCAGAGCATGGCCGATGCAACAAAGGTCGTTTCCGTGCAGCGGGGCTACGACCCGCGGGAATATGCCCTGGTGAGCGCGGGCGGCGCCTGCTCCATACACGCCTGCAAAATCGCGGAGGAGGTCGGCTCCACCACCGTCATCGTCCCCAAGGCAGCGAGCGTCTTCTGTGCCCTGGGCATGCTCGAATCTGACATCCGTCTGGACAGCCTGAAGACGTATCACGCGGTCATCCCCGGCATCGACCTGGACGGCTTCAACGCCATCATTGAACAGGCGGAGCGCAAGGCGATGGCGGAGCTGTTACAAGAGGGCGTCGAGCGGGAACGGGCGAGCCTCGTCCGTCACCTGGACATGCGCTACGTCGGCCAGCATCACGAGGTGAGTGTTGGCATCCCCGGCGACTGCCGCATCGGGCCGTCGCACCTGCCCGTCATTGCCCAGGCCTTTCACAAGGCGCACGAAAAGCTTTATACGTATGCCACCCCCGAAAATCCCATGGAGATCATGAGCCTGCGCATCACCGCAGTCGGGGCTGTGCAGAAGACCGGCCTCTACGAGCACCCGCTCAAGGGCCCCGATCCCGCGAAGGCCAGCAAGGGCAATCGCAAGCTGCATTTCCAGGAAGCGGGCGGTTTCATCGACGTTCCCGTCTATGACCGGGACAGGCTCCTGCCGGGCAACCTGATCGCCGGGCCCGCCGTCATCGAGGAGAGGATCACGACCATCGTCGTGCATCCCGGATGGGACGCGCGGGTGGATGCTTTTGAGAACGTGGTCATGGAGGCACGGCCGTGAGCGCACAGCAGCGGAAGAAAGAGTTCGAAGGCGCTGGCGACCCCATCACCCTGTCGGTGATCTACAACCGGCTCCTCACGATCAACCAGGAGATGGGGATCACGATGATCAACACCTCCATCTCCCCGATATTCGCCGAGGTGCACGATTTCTCCTGCGCCATCTGCGACTGGGCCAACAGGATCGTCGCGCAGATCGACGGCGTTCCCTCTCACACCGCATCCGTCATGGAGGCGGTGAAGGCGGTGGGCAGGGAGTTCAAGGACGACATCCACGCAGGTGACGTGTTCGTGCTCAACGATCCNNGGCGACGTGGGGGGCATCGAGCCGGGATCGTACGTGCCCAGCGCCCGGGAGCTGTTCCACGAGGGGATCCGCATCCCGCCCCTGCGCATCTACAGGGATGAAAAGCCCATCCAGGACGTCGTGAACATGATCCGCATCAACACGCGCATGCCCGACGCGCTGTGGGTGGACATGAAGGCGCAGGTGGCCTCCTGCCGCGTGGCGGAAAAGCGCATCATCGAGCTCCTCTCCAAGTACGGCGTGGAAAAGACGCGTGCCACGATTGAAGATATCCACGGCTACGCCGAGCGGAGAATGCGCAAGGAGATCGAGCGTCTCACCGACGGCGTCTATGAAGGGGAGACATTCCTGGACTCGGACGGATTCAGCGATGCCCGTATCCGCATCAAGGTATCCATCCGGATCGCGGGGGACGAGGCCTGGGTGGATTTCGCCGGCTCCGATCCGCAAGTCACGGGTTTCGTCAACTCGCCCATGGCCAACACGGCCACCTGCGTCTATGTCGCATTCCTCACCACGGTGACCACGCCAGACATCCCGCACAACGAGGGGGTCTACCGTCCCGTGCACATCACCGCCCCCGAGGGCTCCGTGGTGAATGCAAGATTCCCGGCGCCGGTCGGCTCCTGCACGCTGGACACCGCCTGCGCAATCCTCGAAGCCTGCTGGATGGCTCTCTCCAAGGTGCTCCCTGACCGCGTGCCCGCGGGCTGGAACCGGTGGAACGGCCCGACGATCACCGGCGTGGATCCGCGTTCGGATGCCTTCTATGTCATGTTCGGCTTCAACGGTTTCGGCGGAGCCGGCGGCATGCCGGGCCTCGACGGGCGGCATTATATCGGCGACGGAATCGACCTGGGCGGATTGATTGCGCCCAACATCGAGACGAATGAGACCGACTATCCGCACATCACCGCGTTCAACGAGTTCACCACCGACTCCTGCGGGGCCGGCAAATGGCGCGGCGGCTGCGGAGCGAAGTACCGGATCACCCTGCACGACGAGCATCCCACGCTCGTCATGTTCGGCGACGGGAAGGTGACGCCGCCGTATGGGCTCTTCGGCGGAATGCCCGGGTCTTGCAACCTCGCCTTGATCAACGAGGGGACGGCCGGCCAGCGTGAGCTTGCGGCCAAGCAGACGGTGCAGCTTTCCCGCGGCGACACGTATACCACCTATCCGTCGGGAGGCGGCGGCTGGGGAAACCCGCGGGAGCGGGACCCTGATGCGGTGCGCGAAGACGCGCGTAATGAGATCATCTCCCGGGATGCCGCCTCGACATTGTACGGCGTCGTCCTGGAGGGTGAGGATGACATCATCAACATGGTAAAGACGCGCGCGCTTCGGGGCGGGACATAGGAGGGCACGATGCAGCCGATCAGAAAGATTGCGGTCCTCGGCGCGGGAAGCGGCGGTTTCATGTGCGCCGCCGACATGGGAAGCCTCGGATTCGAGGTGGCCCTGTTCTCCCGCGAGATGGACAGGATCAAGGGCGTCAAGGAGCATGGCTCCATCGAGGTGCTGGACATCGATTCCAAGCCAACCGGCATGTCGGGCAAGGTGAGCCTTGCCACCAGCGACATGAAGGAAGCATTGAAGGGCGCGCAGGTCATCCTGAACCCCATCCCGTATTTCGCCTGCGAGGAATATGCGCGGCTCGTTCTCCCCCACCTGGAGGAAGGGCAGGTCGTCATCTACCTTGGCAAGGGCGGGGCCTCCCTCACCTGGGCCAAGGTGGCGCGGGAGCTCGGCATCCGCAAGAAGATCTACTTCGCCGACACGAACACGCTGCCCTACGGGGCATCACGCAAAGGCGAGCACCAGGTGCGGCTGGAAAACAGGACGTTGAACCTGATCCTTGCCACCTTCCCCGGCAAGGATATCGATGTCGTGGCGGAAGTGGCGTCGCACCTGTTCACGAAGGAGCATGGCTACGAAATCAGGAAGGGCCAGAACGCCATCGATTCCATCCTGGTGGACTACAACGCCATCACCCACACCCCGCCGATGGTGTGCAACGCGGCCCGCATCGAGTCCGGGGAAAAGCCCTTCTTCCTGTTCGGAAAGAAGGAGAACACGCCCGGCGTCGTGCGCATGATCGAGCGGATAGACCGCGAGCGCATGGCGATCGGCCAGGCCCTGGGAATGCAGCAGTGGACCCTCGAGGAGGAGATAAAGATGGTGAAGTGGAATCCGCACGGTGAGGACGACGTCCTGCCGCTCTACGACGCCATTCACACGCCGTTCCTCGAGGTCTGCGAGGGACCCTACACGCTGGACACGCGGCACCTGCAGGAGGACATCCCCTATGGCCTCGTGACCTACTCCTCCCTTGGGCGTATGCTTGGCGTGCCGACGCCGGTCACGGACGCCATCATCACACTGTCGGAGGTGCTTCTGCAGAAGGACTTCCGTGCCATCGGCCGCACCGTTGAGTCTCTGGGCATCAATCCCTCGTGGTCGCGAAAGAAGCTTGCGACATATCTGCGCGAGGGAAAGGCCTGATCTCGAAAAGAGGGAGGAACGCGATGAGCAACCTGAAGGGACGTGATTTGAAGGGCGTGGCGGACTTCACCGCGGAGGAGATCGAGCTCACCCTCGAGGTCTCCCGTCTGCTGAAGCTCGAGCAGAAGCTGGGCAGGCCCCACCGCCTGCTGGAAGGGAAGACGCTCGCGGGCATCTTCGAGACGCAGTCCACGCGCACGAGCATCTCCTTCGAGACGGCGATGACGCAGCTCGGCGGCCACATGATCTACCTGGACGAGAACAGGATGTGGGTCGGCAAGGCCGCGGAAGAAGACTGGCACGACACGATCATGACCATCGACCGCTACGCGGACGCCATTGCCCACCGCGCGATCATGCGCGAGCCGCTGGAGAAGGCGGCCGAATATGCCTCCATCCCCGTGATCAACGCCTCCTGCCCGGTGGAGCACCCCTGCCAGGCCTTCGCAGACGTCATGACCATGCAGGAGAAGAAGGGCTCGATCAGGAAGGCGAAGGTGGCACTGTGCTGGGGATACCGCACGGCAAATCCCCCCGCCGGACTCACGAACTCCCTCATGCTCATGGCCGGGAAGCTCGGCTTCGAGCTGGTCGTGGCGTGCCCCGAAGGCTTCGATCCCGACATGAACATCAAGACCGGCGCGGACAAGGAAGCGACGGAAAGCGGCGGCAGCATCCGGATCGTGCGCTCGTATGAGGAAGCCGTGAAGGAAGCGGACTTCGTCAGCATCTATTCCTGGGTGTCACCCGCGGTTTTCGCCAAAGGGCTTGAGACGCATTTCAAGGGCGACCCCGAGTTCCAGGAGAAGAAGAAAAAGCTCGCCTCCTCGTGGTGCGTGACGAAGAAGGTCATGGGCATGGCGCCGCGGGACTGCAAGGTCATGCATTGCCTGCCGGTGTCCCGCAACAACGAGGTGACCGACGAAGTGCTGAACTCTCCGCAGAGCATCATCTTCGACGAGGCGGAGAACAGGCTCCATACCGAGAAGGCCATCCTCTCTCTTCTTATGGGCGGATACAGGTAGGACCGGATGGGACGCGTCGATCAGGGCACGGGGCAGGAAACGCATCCTCGCACCGACGAGCTGCGGGCGGCCGCTGCGCGCATGCGCGCGCTGGACGTCCTGAGCATCCACGCCGCCGGCTCGGGGCATCCGGGCGGGACACTCTCCATCATGGACGTTGCCGCCGTGCTCTTCCTCGACGAGACCCGCTACGACCCGCGGAATGCGCGCTGGGACGGCCGGGACCGCATCTTCTTTTCGGCGGGGCACAAGGCGCCCGCTCTGTATGCGAGCCTCGTGCAGGCAGGCTTCCACACGGAAGAGCAGGCCATGACGCTGCGCAAGCTGGGAAGTCCCTTCCAGGGGCATCCCCACGCGCCGTTTCTGGCCGGCATAGAGGTGTCCAGCGGTTCACTCGGCCAGGGCCTGGGCATCGCCGTCGGCTGCGCGATTGCCGGCAGGAGGTCCGGCAAGAGCTACCGCGTCTACTGCGTGATGGGCGACGGTGAGCAGCAGGAGGGGAGCGTCTGGGAGGCGGCGATGGCGGCGGCGCACTACGGGTTGGACAACCTGTGTGCCGTGGTCGACGCGAACGGCCTGCAGATCGACGGCAGCGTCGACAGCGTCATGCGGGTGGAACCGCTTGCCGACAAGTACGCCGCCTTCGGGTGGAACGTGATCCCGGTAGACGGCCACGATATCGATGCCATTCGCGCCGGCTTCCGCGCCGCGCGCGCCCGCCGCGGGAAGCCGTCCATCCTCCTGGCGGCGACGGTCAAGGGCAAGGGCGTGTCGNNTGGAGAACCAGGCCGGCTGGCACGGGGTGGCCACCAGCGGCGCGGCGCAGCTTGAACGCGCGCTTGCCGACATTGGCAGTCCCGCCTACACCGCGGACCACGTGGGTCGTCTCCTCGGCGCCGCGGAGGATTTCCAGAAGGGCGTCGACGCGGCGATGCAGCGGGCGCTGCCGACGTTCTCACGCGACTACGGATGGAATGCACGCGCGGGGCTCGCCGTGGAGATGGCATCCACGCGCGCCGGCTTCGGCGCCTGCATGGCGAAGATCGGCGGCGATCCGCGCATCGCCACCGTTCATGCCGATATCTCCTCCTCCATCTCCATTGCGGACTTCGAGAAGAACAATCCCGAGCGGCGCGGCAGGGTGGTGAGCGTCGGGATCGCCGAGCAGAACATGATGAGCGTCGCGGCGGGTCTCGCCCTGGAAGGCCTGATCCCCGTCGTGGGCACCTATGGGGTGTTCGCGGCAGGCCGCCCCTGGGACCAGATCCGCACGACTATCTGCTACGACAACCTGAATGTGAAGATCGCCGGCGCGCACGGGGGAATCTCGGTCGGCCAGGACGGGGCGACGCACCAGGCGCTGGAAGAGCTCAGCCTCATGTGCGTGCTGCCCAACATGAAGGTCGTCGTGCCCTGCGATTCGCGGGAGGCATCGCGGCTCTTCGAAAAGGCCATACTCGACGTGCAGGGCCCGGTGTANNCGATAATCTCCTGCGGACCGCTGCTCGCCGAGGCAATGCGGGCGGCTCTCATCCTCAAGGAGGAGCTTGGTCTGGAGACCCGCGTGATGAACGTGCATACTGTCAAACCGCTCGACACGGACGCCCTGGACCGCGCGCGCGCTGAGACCAGGGCGATCCTCACGTGTGAAGAACACCAGAAGGGCGGATTCGGCAATATCGTGGCCGGGGCGCTCTGCATGCGCAAGGGCATGGAGGGCAGCTTCGTCTTCGACATGGTCGGCATTGAAGATCGATTCGGGGAATCGGGACGGCCCCGGGAGCTCATGATCCGATTCGGGCTCACCGCGGAGCATATCGCGGAGCGCGCCCGGGAGCTCCTGGCAAGGAAAGGAAGGGAGGGGTGATGGCGGAAAAGATCCGTATCGTCCACTACATCAACCAGTTCTTCGCCGGCATCGGCGGGGAGGAAAAGGGTTCCTCGCCGCTTGAGTTCGTCGAAGGACCGAAGGGACCGGGGGTGGGAATCACCCAGGCCATCGGTGCGGATGCAGAGATCGTGCGCACGATCTGGTGCGGGGACAACCTCATCAACCAGGAGCAGGAGCGCATCCTTGCCGGCATCGAAAAGCTCATCCGAGAAGCAAAACCCGACCTCGTGATGGCAGGGCCGGCATTCAACGCGGGCCGCTACGGTCTTGCCTGCGGCATGGTCGCCAAGCTCTGCACGGAAAAGCTCTCCCTGCCCGTCGTCATCGGGCTGTTCCCGGAGAACCCGGCTGTTGAGATCTATCGCAAGGACGCCTACATCTATCCGTGCGCGGAAACGGCCGCGGGCATGCGCAAGGATCTTCCCGGCTTCGCGCACCTGGCGCTGAAGCTGGGCAGGGAAGGGAAGCTGGGACCGGCGATCCACGAGGGATACATTCCGCGCGGCTTCCGCTATAATGAGCTCGTCGACAAGAGCGCCGCGGTGCGCTCCATCGAGATGCTCTCTCGTCGACTCAAGGGTGAGAACCCCATGACCGAGGTCCCCCTCCGGGGCTTCGAAAAGGTTCCCCCCGCCCCGCCGGTACTCAATTTAAAGGGCGCCACGATTGCAATTGTCACCGGTGGCGGGATGGTGCCCCGCGGCAATCCCGACAAGTTGAAACAGGCATTCGCGGATGCGTTTGGCATCTACTCCATCGCGGGCATGGCGGAGCTTCCGGCGGGAGATTTCAAGGGCATCCACGGCGGGTACGACTCCACCTGGGTGGACGAGGATCCTGACCGGGTGGTGCCGCTGGACGCGCTGCGCGTGCTGGAGAAGGAAGGCAGATTCGGGAAGCTCCTGGACGAATACTTCGCCCTTTGCGGCATCGGGACCAACGTGGCCATGGGCAAGAAGCTCGGGGCCGAGATCGCCGAGCAACTGAAGCGAAGGGAGGTATCCGCCGCCATCTATACCTCCACATGAGGAACCTGTACTCGTTGCGTGTCAACGATGCAGAAAGAGGCTGAAAGGGTCGGTATCCCCACAGCCTTGATTACCGCGATACCGTCAGTCGCAAAGTCGGTCGGCGTCAGCAGGATCATTACCGGTGGCGGGATCCCCTATCCCGTGGGAAACCCGTCGCTCCCGCGCGAGCGGGAGATCGAGTTCAGGAGGCGTCTCGTGGAGAAGGCGCTGGAGGCCATCAGCACAGCGGTCACGGGGCCGACCGTGTTCGACGTGAGCCTTGCGTAGNNTGTCGGGGCGGACGACCGTAGTCCACGGGCGGACGGCTAGAGGAAGGACGGACGACATGCGACTTGAACGAGGCTACTTCACGGTTCGGGACTGCACGTTCGGAAAAACGACGTCGCTTGAAAGCGGTGTGCTCACGGTGAATCGGGACGAGCTCACGAGGCTGCTCCTTGCCGCAGATGAGAACAAGCACATCGAGAGTCTGGAGCTTGAAATCGTGAAGCCCGGTGAGGATGCGCGCATCGTGCACGTGCTGGACACCCTCCAGCCGGGCATCAAGGTGGACGGTGAGGGCGAGTTCATGCCGGGGCAGCTCTGCGACCCGACGATCGTGGGCGGCGGCAGGACCCACCTCATGGAAAACATGGCGGTCATGGAGTGCGCCGAGCTGCCATGGGCGGGAAAGTCGGCGCTGCTCTATGCGCGCGATGCGATTGTCGACATGAAGGGTCCGGCCGCGGAGTACTCGCCGTTCTCCCACACCTTCAACCTCGTCCTGCGCATGACGATGCGCAAGGGTGCAAGCGACGTCGAATATGATGAGGCTGTCCGCCATGCGGGCGTGCGCTGTGCGCGCCATCTCGCGCAGCTGATCAAGGGTGCGACCCCGGACAGGACGGAGGTCTTCGACTTCGACCAGCCGGTGGACCCGGGCCTTCCGCGCGTCGCCTATGTCACGCAGTGCCAGACGCAGGGCACGTACTCGAATACATTTCTCTATGGAAAGGATGTCGCGAATATCGTGCCCGTAAGCCTTTCGCCCACCGAGGTGATGGACGGGTGCATCGTGAGCGGCAACTACGTCTGGCCCTGCTTCAAGATCCCCTCGTTCATCCAGGCGAACCTGCCCACGGTGATGGAGCTTGCGCGGCAGCACGGCAAGAGCGTGAACTTCGTGGGCGTTGTTTTCGACCGGGGCCACAACAATTCGCACTTCGAGAAGCTCAGGGTCGCCAACATGGCCGCCTCCCAGGTGCGCCGCATGGGCGCGCAGGGCGTTGTCATCTCGTGGGAGGGGGGCGGGAACGCCGCCACCGACGCGATGTTGACGCTCCAGACATGCGAGAAATGGGGCATCAAGGCGGTGGCATTCACATTCGAGTTCGGCGGCCCGGACGGCACGGAGGGCGTGCTTCTTGTCGACGATGTCCCCGAGGCGCGGTACCTTGTCTCCTCCGGCTCCATCGAGAAACCAACGACCATCCCGAAAGTAACCCGCGTGGCCGGCGGAGACGTCGTGCGCCTGCGAAAAGAGACCGGCGGTGACCCCGAGCCGGCGGATATCGAGCGGACGCTGGACAATATCACCCCGTTCTACTGCGGGGCAAACCAGAGCGGCATCGGCACCCTTGCAGGGGTGGGATACTGATGGAGAACTTCGACGTCCTGATCGTCGGCGCCGGCACCGGCGGGCTTTCCGCCGGCGTCTATGCGGCGCGCGCAAAGCGCTCGACCCTGATCCTGGACCGCAAGAGGCCGGGCGGCCAGGCTGCCACCACGGAGATGATGGAGAACTACCCCGGTTTTCCCGGCGGCATCGGCGGCCGGGAGCTCATGGACCGTTTCCGCGACCACGCCCTGCAGATGGGCGCGCGCATCGAGCAGGCCGAGGCCGTGAGCTTCACGGAGGAGGACGGCGGCTACGTCGTGCGCACGAGGGAAGGGACGGCCTTCAAGGCGCGCAGCATCATTCTTGCCCCCGGCTGCGAGCCGCGGAAGCTGGGTGTGCCCGGTGAGGCGGAATATTCCGGCCGCGGCGTATCCTACTGCGCCACCTGCGACGCCGAGCTCTTCGAGGGCGCGCGCGTATGCGTGATCGGCAGCGGGGACACGGCCGTGGAGGAGGCCGGCTTCATCAGCCGGTTCGCCGACGAGGTGGTGATGAGCGTCGTGCACGACGAGGGGACCCTGGACTGCAACAGGACGCAGGCGGAGAGTGCCCTCGCCAACCCGAAGCTCACGTGGATGTGGAACCGCTCGGTCGTGGCAATCGAAGGCAAGGAAACCGTGGAGGCGGTCCGGATCAGGAACCTGCGGACGGGTGGCGAGGAATTGGTGGCCTGCGACGGGGTCTTCCTCTTCGTCGGCACCGTGCCCCAGACATCGTCCTTCCGTGATTTCGTCGCCTTGCAGAACGGTTTTATCCTCACCGACGAGCGCATGGAGACAAATCGTCCGCTCGTTTTCGCCGCGGGCGACGCGCGGGTGAAGGTCCTGCGCCAGGTGGTCACGGCAGCCTCGGACGGNNGGGGTATCTTTTGTATTTCTACTCACCCCCCGTGCAGCGGAGTCTCGATCTTTTCCCGGTCGTGGAGAAAAAGGCGCAGTCCGCGGGGCTGCCGCTGATCAAGCTGGACACCTTCCGCTACAAGAACATTGCGGCGCGCTACGGCGTGAAGGAAGTTCCCTCTCTTGTCAGGATCGAAAATGAAAAAGCAGTGGAAAAGCTGGCGGTCGAATAGCCGCCGAATCATGAGCGAAAGGAGGTGATGTGCATGCTGGACGGAAAAAAAATCATCATACTGGGCGATCGTGACGGCGTGCCGGGCGGGGCAATCGAAGCGTGCCTGGCGGGCAAGGACGTGCAGATCGTTTTTTCCACGACGGCGTGTTTTGTCTGAACGTCCGCCGGTGCAATGGACCTGGAGAACCAGAAGAGGGTTCTCGCCCTGGCCGAGCAGCACGGCAAGGAGAACATCGTCGTTCTTCTTGGCGGCGCCGACCCCGAGGCGAGCGGCATGATCGCGGAAACCGTGATCGCCGGTGACCCCGCGTTCGCAGGTGCATTGACAGGAGTCCAGTTGGGACTCACGACGTACCACGTTCTGGAGCCCGAGATAAAGCAGGAGATAGACCCTGCCGTGTATGAAAAGAATATCAGCATGATGGAGATGGTTCTCCCCGTGGACGAGATCGTGCGCGAAGTATCGACCATGCGGAAGACGCTCCAGTCGTGAGGGGGTGATGGAATGAAAGAGCTCGACAAGGACAATTTCGACCAGGTCGTGCTCGCCCACAAGGGCGTCTTTCTTGTCGATTGGTGGGGCGCAACGTGTGAAGAGTGCACGGCGATGATGCCCCAGATCGAAAGGCTGGAGAATGAGCTCGCGGGAAAGATCGAGTTCGGAAAGGTGAATATCCAGGGCAACAGGCGGCTGGCGATGCGCGAAAAAGTGCTGGGCCTGCCGACCGTGCTGCTCTACAAGGACGGCCAGAAGGCGGCCACCTTCACGAAGGAGTTCACCGCGGACCAGATCAAGGCCGCCGTCGGGGAGCTTTCTGTTGGCTGATACGCTGCCCGTCGTCACGGCATGTTCGTACGCGCTCTTTCACGCGCCGTTTTTCACCGTGGCGCACGGCACGACGCCGGCCTCTGAAAGGACGGCGAATCCCGAATCGGAATTCCTCAAGGCGCTTCCGCGTTCGCTGCGGAGCTTTGCCCAGGTGTGCGCGTACCCGCCCCACCAGGCATTCATTGGAAATGTGAGCCCGAAGAGCCTGCCGCAGCGGCCCTGGCACACGGTGCCGGGGACCGCGGCGCAGGGCGGGGCGGGAGCGTTCGGCCGCATCCTCCCGGAAAGCATGCTGTATGCCCTCATGAAGCTCTCCGACTCGTTCGACCTCGTGATGCTGGAGACAGGTTTCCGTGACGAGGCCGTGAAACTCCTCCGGGCCGACGATTCCTGCGCCGGCGCGGACCTCACGAAGCTCAAGGATTCCTTTGACGCCGCGGCACTGGAAAAGGAGATCGCCTGCGGGGCCCTCCCCCTGGTGCGTGACGGGAAAATACTCGGTTGCGTGAAATCCGCGCATCCCACCGACATCAACCTGAGCGCGCACACGATGCTGGAAAACCTCGCATCCAAAGCCACCGCCGTGTACGCGCTGCGCAGGCTTTTTACAGATGGGGCAATCGACCCGAAAAGCATCGACTACATCATCGAGACCTCGGAGGAAGCCTGCGGCGACATGAACCAGCGCGGCGGCGGCAACTTTGCCAAGTCCATCGGTGAGCTCTGCGGGTGCGCCAATGCCACCGGCAGCGACGTGCGCTCCTTCTGCGCCGGCCCGGCGCACGGTCTTTTGCATGGCGCGTCGATGGTGCAGGCCGGCGCGGTCCGCCGTGTCGTCGTCGTTGCGGGCGGCACGACGGCCAAGCTGGCGATGAATGCAAAGAAGCACATCGAGAAGGGCTTTCCCGTGCTGGAAGACTGCATGGGCTCTTTCGCGCTGCTCATCGACGGCGACGCTACCCAGGGTCTCCTGGTACGCAACGACGTCGTGGGTATGCACAAGATCGGCACCGGCTCGTCGCCGCAGGCTGTGATGCAGGACCTCGTCGCGGACCCGCTCGGCCGGGCAGGCCTGCGCTTCTCAGACATCGACTGCTACGCCCCCGAGCTGCAGAACCCCGAGATAACGGAAGCTGCCGGCGCGGGCAATGTGACGCTCTCCAACATGAAGATGATCGCGGCGATGGCGGTGATGCAGAAGGAGATCGTCCGCGGCGACATGGACTCATTCATCGCTGCGCACGGGCTCACGGGGTGGGCTCCCACCCAGGGCCACATACCTTCGGGTGTTCCCGCCGTGGGCTGGTTCCTCCAGTGGGCGCGCGAGGGCACTTTCAGACGCGGGTTGCTGATCGGCAAGGGAAGCCTCTTCCTTGGCCGCATGACGAATCTCTTCGACGGCGTCTCGCTGCTCCTGGAAGCCTGGAAGCGCGGCGACGTGAAAAAGGGCGCCGGTACCCCTGCCGCCGCGAAAGCCGGCATTGCTCCTGCCACGACAGGCGCGCTCCGTATCGGGCTCACGCTTCCGGGCTCCGAGTCGGGCACAGAGGAGCTTCTGAAAGGGGCGGCGGATGCAGCGCGGCTGGACTCGCTGCTTCAGCCGGTGCTCTTCGGTGAAGGAAGCACTGATGCGCAGAAGGCGCAGCGGGACATGGAGCGCGCCCTCTCGACGGGGGACATCGCCGGCGCCGTGACGTTCCACTATCCCTTTGCCATCGGAGTCGCAACCGTTGGACATTTGAAGGCGCCGGGCAACGGCAGGGACCTTTTCATCGCGACGACCACGGGCAGCAGCTCGGCGGATCGCGTGGAGGCGCTCGTTCGGAACGCAATAGCGGGCGCGGCCGTGGCGAAATCCTGCGGAATCGCCTCACCCACTATCGGGCTTCTGAATCTCGACGGTGCCGCCCGCGCGCACCAGGTGCTGCGGGAGCTGCGCGGTCGAGGTTATGCGCTCAACCTGGCGCCGTCGTTGCGGGGCGATGCGCTGCTCCGCGGCAACGACATTATTGCCGGCGCCGTGGACGTCGTCGTCTGCGACTCGCTCACCGGCAATGCCATGATCAAGCTCCTGTCCACGTTCTCCACCGCGGGGCGTATAGAAGTGAGCGGCGACGGCTATGGACCGGGCATCGGCGACGGCGCGCCTGCTGTCGGCATCATCTCGCGGGCAAGCTCGGCGACAGTTGTCGCAAGCGCGCTCCTGTTCATGGCGCACGTGATGCGCGGCGGCGTGTATGCCCTTTATAAAGAAGAAATTCACTCGGCAAATGCTGCCGATCTGCCGGCACTCCTGGCCGGGCTTCATGAAAAGACCGCGCGCGAGCCTGCGGCGGCACTGCCCGGTGCGGCCGGTCCAGCGAAAAAGGTCGTCCACCATGAGATCGAGGGCATCGATGTCATGGAAATCGATACGGCGGTGAAGCTGCTCCTGTCGCACGGCATCTATTGCGAGCCGGCGATGGGCTGCACCGGCCCGATCGTCCTTGTTGCGCCGGAGGATGCGGCGGCGGCGGAAAAAGCGCTGACGGCAGAGCGCTTCCTGTCGTAGCGGAAGGGAAGAGATGGAATACTGCGTCGCACATACCGTTGAAGATGCACTTGCGCTGCTTCATTCGCGAAGCACGCCGAAGCTGATCGCCGGTGGAACGGATCTCACCGTCATCCTGGCCGACTACCTGATCGCGCCGGCCACGCTCGTCGATATCGCCTCCATCCAGTCGATGCTTGGCGTGCGCGTTGCGGCGCAGGGCGTGTCCATTGGTGCTGCCACGCGCGTTGCATCGATCGCCGCGCACGGCAGTCTTCCCGCCTGCCTGGTTCAAGGAGCGCGTGCCATCGGCTCGCCGCAGATCCGCAATCTCGCCACGATCGGGGGAAATATCTGCAATGCCTCTCCTTGCGGCGACACCCTGGCGCCGCTCATCGCTTTGGATGCCGTGTTCGTGCTCGCATCGGGAAGCGGCACGAGGGACGTGCGCGCGGAGGACTTCTTTCTGGGACCCAAGAAGACGGTGATCCGTCCCGACGAGCTTCTGGTTGAGATACGGATTGACGCGAAGCACATGGCCGGGACATCGGCGTTTCGCATGATCGGAAAACGCAACGGGCAGGCCATCTCGCAGGTNNACCGGCCGCCCTGCTGCGTCAATCGACATGAAAAAGGTCCTCGCCGCGGCCGATGCGGAAATCGCCCCGATCTCCGACGTCCGCGCCAGCGTCGAATACCGGAGGCTCGTGAGCGCCTCCCTGCTCAGGGAATGCCTGGAAGAAGCGCTTGCGGCCGCGGACGGTGCGGCCCGACAAGGGGGGCAGGGATGAGAATCGAGTTCACGTGCAACGGGGCGCCGACCGTGGTCGAAGCGCCGGAGGACATGCGGGTGCTGGATCTTCTCCGCGACCTCGTCGGCCTCACGGGCACCAAGGAAGGATGCGGCAGGGGTGAGTGCGGCGCGTGCACGATCCTGCTGGATGATGAGCCGGTGAATGCCTGCCTGCTCTACGCCCCGAAGCTGCAGGGCAGGCGCGTGGAGACCATCGAGGGCGTTGCCGGAAGCGACGGAAAGCTCCATCCCATCCAGGAGGCGTTCCTGGAGGAGGGGGCGGTGCAGTGCGGATACTGCACGCCCGGCATGGTGCTGAGCACGAAGGCCCTGCTGCGGAAAAACCCGCGGCCGGACGTTGCGCAGATCGAAGAGGCCCTGAGCGGAAACTTCTGCCGGTGCACCGGGTACGTGAAGATCGTGAAAGCCGTGCAGAGAGCGAGCGGAGCGATGAAGGCATGACGGTGGAGAAGCTGAGCGTCGTCGGGACACGCGTGCGCAAGGTCGACGGGTACGAGCTCGTGACCGGCAAGGCGAAGTATGCAGGCGACATGAGGTTCCCTGGGCTCGTGTATGGCTACGCGGCACGGTCCAAGGTCTGCGCCGGCAGGATCACGCGCATCGGCATCGATGCCGCGCGAAAGGCTGAGGGCGTGCTCGCCGTGTTCACGGGGAAGGACATCCCCGGACTCAATCTCATCGGTGTTCTCCCGCCGCACGACCAGCCCGTGCTCGCCACGGACGTCATCCGTTACGCCGGTGAATCCATTGCTCTCGTGGTTGCGACGTCCCACCAGGCGGCCCGGCGGGCCGCGCGCCTCGTCGAGCTGGATATCGAGCCATTCGAGCCGATCCTCAGCGCGGAAGACGCTTTGAAGGAAGGCGCGCGCAAGATCCACGAGTCGGGGAATGTCACCTACGCGAAGAAGCTCGTCAAGGGCGACGCGGAGAAGGGCTTTGCCCAGGCCGACGTCATACTGGAAAACACGTACACGACGTCCAACCAGGACCATGCATACATCGAGCCTGAGGTCGTCTGCGTCATTCCCTCGGGTGACGGGCGCGTCACCGTGTATGCTTCCTGCCAGTCCCCCTTCCACCTGCGCGGACTGATCGCGGCGAATCTCGCGCTTCCCGCGTCCCGCGTCAGGGTCGTGCAGGCATATACCGGCGGCTCGTTCGGCGGCAAGGACGATGTTGCATCGGAAATCGGCATCCTTGCCACGGTCGCCGCGATGAAGCTGGGCAGGCCGGTGACAATTGCGCACGAGCGGGAAGAATCGATGATCGGCTCGACGCTCCGCCACTCCGCGCGCATCACGATCAAGACCGGGGCGAAGAAGGACGGGACGCTGGTTGCGCGGCGCATCAGCATCCTGCTGGACGGCGGGGCCTACGCATCGGAGAGCCCGTTCGTGACGATGAAGACCATGGTGCATTCGCCGGGGCCCTATCGGATCGACAATATCTACGTGGAATCCACGACGGCGTATACGAACAAGACCTACTGCGGCGCGTTCCGCGGCTTCGGCGTTCCCCAGGTGACATTTGCTTCTGAGTCGCAGATGGACGAGCTTGCCCTGAAGCTCGGCATGGACCCGCTGCAACTTCGATTGAAGAACGCCTTGCGCGCGGGCGATGCAAACGCCACGGGCCAATCATTCGAGACGTCGGTCGGCCTCGTCGAGACAATAAACGCCATTGACGCTCGGCGGAAGACGCTCCCGGCGCTACCGGCCTCTGACGATCACTGGCTCTATGGCAGGGGCATCTCCTGCATGCTGCAGGGCATATCGAACGGAGCCGAAGGTGTCGACGTGGTGGGTGCGAGCGTTCAGCTCTCCCAGGACGGCAGCGCCGTCGTGGCAGTCGGGCTCACGGAGCTGGGCCAGGGCGGCCGGACCGTCTATGCACAGATCACGGCCGAAGTCCTGGGGATCCCCCTTTCAAAAGTGACGGTGCGGCAGGTTGATACCGATACCGTCCACGATTCGGGCCCCACGGTGGCATCGCGCAGCACGACCGTCGGCGGCATGGCGGTGAAGATCGCCGCTGTCGAGGTGAAGAAGTCCCTCGTTTCCATGGCGGCCCTCATGTTCAAGACGGATGAGAAGCTCATCGTTCTCAAGGATGACTTCGCGATGCTGTCCGTGGATGAAAACGCGCGTATCCCGCTCCGCGATGTTGCCACCGCGGCCTACTGGACCGGCTTTCCCCTCATGAATCTGTCATTCTCCCACGCGCCCGACGCGGCTTTCGATCATGAGACCCACCAGGGCCGCATCTACATCGCCTATGGCTACGCCACGCATCTATTCGACATCCGCGTGGAGCGCGGCACAGGGAAAGTGGAGATCTTGCGTCATCTCGCCTGCCACGACGTGGGCAAGGTGGTGAATCCTGTCGGCCTGGAAGGGCAGGTGGAGGGAGGGTCGCTTTTCGGTTTCGGACTTGCCCACATGGAAGAGATACTCTTCCGCGACGGGCGCATCATCAACGCGAACTTCGCCGACTACGCGCTGCCGTCCATCAAGGATCGCCTTCCCACGGAAACAATGATCGTGGAGGATGCCAACCCCACCGGCCCGTACGGTGCAAAGGGTGTGGGGGAGCCGCCGGTCGCGGGGGCTGCATCGGCATTCGCCAACGCGGTTGCGGATGCCACGGGTATCCGGTTCCGCAAGCTGCCCATCACGCGGCAGGACATCCTGGTTGCACTGAAGCGCGCCGAGGCGGGGAGGTAGGCATGGCGATGCTCATCACGAACGGCCTGGTCGTCACATTCGAGCCCGATGCCCTGCACGGCCGCATCATCCCGGGCGGCGCCGTTGCCGTGGACGGGGGAACGATTGTCGCGGTGGGTGAGACGCGCGAGCTCCAGGCCTTGTATCCACATGCGAATCCCGTGATCGATGCCGGGGGGAAGATCATCATGCCCGGCTTCATCGTCACCCATACCCACATGCCCTACGTTCTCGGCCACAATATGCCTGTTGACTTCACGCAGTTGAAGAGCTTCTGGGACATGCTGCAGAAGATGGGCTGGGAGTGGCTGGAGGACATCACCACGCCGGAAGGCATTTATGCCGCGACGCGATACGCTGCGATGAAGATGCTGAAGAGCGGGACAACGACGGTCTGCGAGCTGGTGGAAGGTCCGCACGCGTTACCGGGCGCCCTTTCGGCGAGCGAAAAGGCCATCGACGACGTCGGCATCCGCGCGCAGCTCGGCTTCGAGGTGACAGAACGGATTCCGGGCGTTTCGATCCTCGACCGGCTGGACCGCGCCATGGCGGAAAAAGGCTTCGAGGAAAACCTCTCCTTCCTCGCCCGGCGACCCGCGCGCGGCCAGGGCAGGCTCCAGGGCAGGCTTGGCGTGCACACGGCATTCACCAACTCCCCCGAGACTCTGAAGAAAGCCCGCAGTATCGCGGACAGGCTCGGGTGCGGCATCCAGATACACGTCGCCGAGATTCCCCGCGCATTCCTCGTGCAGAAATACGGCAAGTCGGCCCCGATGGTCCTTGAGGAGCAGGGTGTGCTGGGCCCCGACGTCGTGGCGGCGCACTGCATCGACCTCACGGATGAGGACCTGGAAATACTCCGGCGGAACTCCGTCAACGTGGCGCACACGCCGATGACGAACTCTCTCGGCGGCAATGGCGTGGCACGCGTGCCGGAGATGCTCGCGGCGGGCATGAATGTCACCCTCGGGCACGACTGCTTCTTCACGCTCGACATCTCGGAATACCTCCGCTATGCCTTCCTCCTGCACAAGGCCCATTCCGCAAACCCCGCCCTGTTGCCGCCGTTCCAGGCATTGGACATGGTCCTGGGCAATGCGGCGCGCGCTCTGGGAATGGCAGATCGCATCGGCAGCCTCACGCCCGGCAAATGCGCGGATATTCTCATTGTGAACCCGGACTGTCCCGTGCCGGTGGTGCCCTCTTCAGTGCTGTCGTATTACACGTCGACATTCCAGGGCAGGCACGTGGAGACGGCGATCGTGGACGGCAAGATCGTCATGAAGAACGGGTCGATGACGACGGTGAACGAGGAGGAGGTACGAAGGGCGTGCATCCAGGAGGCGCGCGTGCTGTGGCGCAAGAACGGGATAAGCGTGTGACGGGAAGGAAAGTGTCGTGGCAGTAGACCTTTCGACGACATTCTGCGGCCTGAAACTCAAGAACCCTCTCATCGTACCCGCGGGCGTGCACGGCCGGGACGGCGACACAATCAAGGCAGTCGGCGCAAGCGGCGTCGCGGGCATCTGCACGAAGACGATCGTTTCCCGACCGTCGCCCGACGTCCTTCCCTGCTTCACGACGGTGAAATCCGGCATGCTGAACGCAGTTTTCGGATCGGACAGGCCGTCCGCGTACTGGTTCACGGAGGGCATCAGCCGCGCAAAGGAAGGGGAGGCGCTGGTCATCGCCAATCTCGCTGGCTTTTCGCCGGAGGAGGCCGCGGAGCTCGCCGCAAAGGCCGCCGCTGCCGGCGCGGACATGATCGAGATCCCCACCCACTGCCCCCACATGGGCGAGATCCTCATGGCGATGTATCCCGGACTTGAAATGCCTGAACCGAAGCTCACCGACCTCGACCCGATGAAGCGCTCGGTGAGGCTTGTGAAGCAGGCCGTGAAGATCCCNNCGGTGAAGATACCGGTGATCGTGAAGCTCTCCGGCACATTCTCCCATATCACGCGCGAATGGGCCGTCGGCGTGAAGGAGTCCGGCGCGGATGCGATTGGCTGCTCGGACGCGTTCGGACCCGGGCTGCGCATCGATATCCGCACGGGACAACCGGCGCTGGGCGGGCCCCGCGGCGTGGGCGGTCTCACCGGCCCCGCGATCATGCCCCTCACGCTGCGCATGGTGCTCGACATTGCCGCGAGCATNNTATCTATGCGCCCATCATCGGGGGCGGCGGCGTGAGCACGGCGAGCGACGTGGTGGAATACCTCATGGCAGGGGCAACACTGGTCGGCGTCTGCACCGCGGGCCATTTGAACGGGCCCGGGCGCTACACGCGGATCTTACGTGATCTGTCGACGCTCCTTGCCGAGCTCGGCGTCAGCAGGCCGGTGGACCTCCGTGGCCTGACGCTGAAGAGGATAGCGGAGCGCCGGGAGAAGCACTGGGTCGCCGTCACGCAGCCGAAGCTGCCCGTGGTGGACGATGACACCTGTACCGGCTGCGGCACGTGTGAAGAGGTCTGTGCGTACGACGCGATGCACGTGAATGGCAAGGCCCGCGTGACGGCGGATGCCTGCATCGGGTGCGGTCTGTGCGCGAGCGCGTGCCCGGAAAGAGCAATCGCCCTGGACTATTACCCGGGAGGGTTGGTGTGATGGTTTTTTTTGGTCCCCGCCGGCTTTGTTAAAGCCGATTTCAATCTCAGAGGAGGAAAGAATGAAAAGCCGAACCTTGTGTATCGTGATGGCGGCTGCATGCGTTCTGCTGGCAGCGCCGCTTGTTTCCGCAGCGCCGATGAGCATCGGTGTGTTCGTCCCGGGCGTCGCCGCCGGCAGCCCGCTGTATGAGACGATGGTGGCGGCCGCCCAGAAGGTGGCCACGGAGAATCCCAGCGTCACCGTGAAGGTCGTGGAAGGTGGATTCAACCAGGCGGACTGGCCCGAGAAAGTGACGTCGCTTGCCGCATCCGGCACCTACGACTACATCCTCACGTCCAACCCGTCCCTGCCGGCCATTTGCGTCGACGTGGCAAAGACTTTCCCCAAGCAGAAGTTCATCATCATGGACTCCGGCAACGCGACCGGGATCCCGAACTTCTACACCGTGATGTACAACCAGGTGGAGCAGGG
>PMDT01000147.1:9466-11817 GCA_003154555.1 Spirochaetaceae bacterium | reverse complement strand
TCACTGCTTGCTCCAATTTCCAGTTTTTCGCATGTTGGACGTTTCAGAGATCTCCGATTGCTCAAAGTGAAAAACAAGGGTCACCGGCCGGCCAGTGTGAGATTCTCAACTCGACGTATCGTCCGGCCTCCTTGTTCGCGGGAACCTCCACCATGCTCCACTTGAACTGGCTCAGATACTGATCCGTCGCTCCCTTGCTGATGATATCCGCAACCGAGTAGAAGAGATTGTCCTTTTTTGAGAGAACCTTGAGCGTCTGGGTCTCGTTGAGAAAGACCCTGATGATGAGAGGGGGGTTGAAATCAATTATCTCCTGCGGCCGAGCCCCGGATCCTTTCCCATGAATGTCTGCACCATGAAGGCGACAGGTAAGGGAGCCGCGTTGTTGTCGGCGGCCCTTCGCGCGCCAGTATAAGGCTTCATAGTAAAGAATTGGAACACGCCAGGCGGGTTTTCAAGCGTTCCCCGTGCAACGGCGCTGCCGTCCAGGACATACTCCGTTGTCGTTCGCAAGCTAGGCGTCTGCGCTCGCGCGAATCCGCAGACAATCGTCATGAGACCCATCGTGATCACAAGACACCGACCGAATGATCCCGTCCAAAGTCGCCGGCTGTTCATAGTACCTCCTCGTAAAAACATTTGAACCTCGTTCCGAGGTTGAGATCCGAACTGCATGAAGCCAATCAGCTTCGCAACGCTGCCTGGGCTCTCTCGAAACTTCCTCGTGCCCGCTCGGTCTCCGCGGGATCGTCAGCCTTCTCGATCAGTGGAATGCTCTTTTCCAGCTCCTCATACGCTTCCTGCGCGCGCCCTCCGCGCAGGTACGCCTCGCCGAGGACCCTTCGGCTGACACCAAGCTCGAGCCCCGTGTCAAGGCGTTTGGCTATCTCGACCGCGGCCTCGCCATGGGCGATAGCTGTCTCGACATCTCCAAGCCCAAGAGAGCAGTCTGCCAGGCCCGCGTGCGCGTAACAGGTCCAGCGCCTGTTTCCCAAGCGCACCGAAAGACCGAGCAGATCTTCGTAGGCGGCACGTCCCTGTTCGAACTTTCCAAGAAGCACACAGAGATTCCCGATGTTATTCTTCAAAGTGATGGCAAGGCCGAGGTCGTCGACCCGCCGCTGGACTTCCATGGCCTCGTTGCACGCCTCAAGGGCCTTCTCGAAGTCGCCCGCGCGATAGCTCGCCATCAGCATATTGCCGATCGCGCGCGCGAGATGCCGGTCGTCGCCGCATCGGGAAAACTCTGCCTTGCACCGCTCGAAGAACGTCCAGGCGCCGTCTCGATCGCCGGCCACCGCTTTGACCGTGCCTATCCCGAACTCGGCAAGCGCGCGCATATACATGTCGCGGCTGCCTACCCCGCGCAGCACCGCCTCATAGCAGGAAACGGCTTTATCGTGCCTGCCGAGCCTGTGGTGGCACAATCCTCTCTCGTACTGCGCCGCGAGGAGGCCCGCGGCGTCGCCCGCCGCCCGGCACTCATCCTCGCCCTGATCCAGCAGCCGCAGGCAGTCGTCGTATCTTCCCTGGGCGCGGGCCACTCCGGCCGCTGCGCGCAGTGCCTTGCCCCTGGCGGCGCGCAGGGCCTTGTCCGCCCCGGCGCGCGCTCCCGACGTTCCCACAGGCACCGCAAGTGCGCGCTCCAGCTGGTCGGCTCCTTCCACGAGGTACCCGCGCACCTCGTAGAACTGGCCCAGCGCGCCGCAGAGACGCAGCCCTTCCTCAGCGGCGCCCTCGGCGAGGAACCACTCGATGGCGGCATCGAGGTTGTCGTGATCTTCCTCGAGGGAATCGAACGCCTGCCTCTGGTTCGGCCCGCGGAGACGGAGCTCCGTCGACTCCGCAAGGTCCAGGAAGTGCCGGGCGTGGGCGGATCGAACTTCCTTCTCCGCACCGGCTGTCGAAAGCAGCTCCAGCCCATACTCCCGCATTGATTCCAGCATGAAATAGCGGGCCGCGCCCTGCGCCTTTTCGTCACGCCAGAGCAGGCTCTTGTCAACGAGGGAAGAAAGCGTCTCAAAGACATCGATTCCTTCGTCGCCGCAGGCGCACACCTTTTCCATCGTCTCGATGGTCGCGCCGCCCGAGAACACCGACGCTTCCTTGAAGAGCATCTGCTCGGCGGGAGAGAGCATGCGGTAACTCCAGTCGATGGTGGCGCGGAGCGTTCTCTGGCGGAACGGCAGATCGGAAACGCCGCTTGTGAGCAGTTTCAACCTGCTCCCGAGCCGCTCCAGGATAGCGTGCGGGCTCAGCATGCCCGTGCGCGCGGCGGCGAGCTCGATGGCGAGAGGAAGACCATCCAGACGGGCGCAGATCTCGGCAATGGCGGGCGCATTCTCGTTGGT
>PMDT01000147.1:0-9460 GCA_003154555.1 Spirochaetaceae bacterium | reverse complement strand
AATGCTTCGCGGCTGGTGACGAGCAGCTTCAGTTGAGGGCAGGCGCCGACGAGGTCGACCACCGTCGGAACGGCGACCATGACCTGCTCGAAATTGTCCAGGATGAGAAGCATCCGCCGGTCCTTGAGCGCGTCCTTCAGCAATTCCGGCAGTGGTCTCCCGCCGGTCTCGCGGACCTCGATCGTACGGGCGATGGCCGGCAGGACGTAGCGCGCCGAATCGATCGCGGAAAGATCGACGAAGTAGACTCCCTCGGGAAAGTCCTCCGTGAGCTCAGCGGCTGTCTGCAGGCTGAGACGCGTCTTGCCGGCACCGCCCGGGCCGGTCAGGGTGAGGACCCGGGTGCCGTCATCACGGAGCAGTTTCTGCGCAGCCTCCAGCTCCTTCTCACGGCCGATGAACGGGGTCGGCTGGAGCGGCAGGTTGTTGGGATGGTTGTCCAGGGACTTGAGCGCCGGGAAATCAGATCGCAGGCCGGCGAGATCAACCTGGAATACACCCTCGGTGCGAAGGAGGTCCTTCAGGCGATGAGAGCCGAGATCCCGCAGGCTCGCATTCTCCGGAAGGACATCGCGCAGGAGCTCCGAGGTCACGAGGGACACGATAGTCTGTGCCCCGTAGCAGGTGGACAACAGCCGGGCGACGCGATTCAGCGTCGGCCCGAAGTAGTCCCCCTCCCTCTCCTCCGCCGTTCCCGTATGAAGCGCCATGCGCACGCGGATTCCACCGGGGACTGTCCACTGCTCGGCAAGGAGGACCTGTTGAGAATCGAGTGCAGCCTTGACGCCGTCAAGCGCGGTCACGAAGGCCGCGCAGAACGCATCACCAACCGTCTTGAAAACGTAGCCGCCGTTCTTCTCGATGCACTGCCGCATGATCTGGTCATGCCGTGCAAGGGCGGCCTTCATGGACGGGGCATGGTTTTCCCAGAGCCTGGTGCTCCCTTCGATGTCGGTGAAAAGAAATGTGACTGTGCCCGAGGGCGGAGGGGTCACTTGGTGCTCCGTGGAGGTCCTGCTGGATAATTATAGTCGAATTGAATACGAATGCAACAAAGGCCGGCGGTCGACCTATCGGTGCAGCTCCCGTGCGACGCCGTATCCGGCAGCCGCAACCTGCCAGGGCCGAGTACCCCTGAACCTGCTGGCTTTTCACGCGCCATGACCTTGGCGCCTTCCGCATGGCGCGGGGAAGGCTCGGCGCACTTTGCCGGGGATCGACTATCCAGGCACTGGAGGTGCTTGTGCGCAAGTGCTAACCTTGTGCCGGCGATCGAATTGTTGAACCGGGAGGCTGCCGTGATTTGACCGCGCCACCGCCATCATGAGCTGCCCTTCAATTCATCGTAGAGCTTCTGCGCGCACTCCGGGCACACGCTATGGCTGAACTCCAGGTCCGAATGCGCGCTCAGGTAGGCCTCGATCTGGTTCCAGAATCCCTTGTCATCGCGGATTTTCTTGCATGACGCGCAGATGGGGATGAACCCGCTGAGGGTTTTCACTTTCGCCAGCGCGGCCTGGAGCTCCACGATCAGCTTCTCCCTTTCCTGCTGCACCTGGCGGCGAATTGCATCTTCTTCCCGCAATTTCTCGTACGCAACCCGCACATCCGCGGTCCTTGCTTCCACGAGCTCCTCGAGCTGCTCCTTGTGATGCTGGAGCTCGTCCTTTGCCCTCTTCAACTGCTCCACGTCCATTGAGATGTAGATCGCGCCGATCATGCGCCCCTCAAGCGTCAGGGGCACACCGCGGACGTTGAACCAGCCCTCCCCGCCACCGGAGAGCGCGGGGAAATGCACCTCGTTTTTCTCGAACGGCACGCCTCGCAAGGTGCGCGCGAAATCCTGGGCAATCCCGGATGCGACAATGCTCGGGCGCTCGCAGATGTATTGACCAAGGTAGTCGTTTTCCGTCGTGCGTCCCTTCCCCATGTTTTTCACGTGGAAGGGGTTGACGCCCGTGATGATCCCGCTCTTGTCCACAACCTGCAAGGACACGGGCAGCGCATCGTAGAGGGTACGGTAGCGCGTCTCGCTTTCACGGATCGCCTCGTTTTCACGGCGCAGCACGGCGTTCTGGCTTCGCAGCGATTCCACCTCGCGGCGCAGGCCTTCAATTGTCTTGTCTCGATCGTTCATCGTGCGTCTTCCTGCCTGGTGCCAACTTACACCGGGGACTGCTTGTATGCAAATGCATTATCGATTCGTACGGAGGGGCGCGCCCGCGGCCGGCGTGAATGCTGCCTCGTAACGCGGCCGGGAAGCACAAGAAAGTGTTGCGGTCGTGGTGATATGTTGATAAGATTGAATAGCTAATCGCTCGATTTTGGAGTGAAATCTGAAAGAATGTGTTCTTGGTATCTATCTCGCGCTCTTTTTTGTATTTGGTTCGGCAGCAGCATGCGCCCAGACTACCGCTGCCTTCGTGACAGGAAAGCCGACAATTGCCCAAGTTCCTTCCCCGTTGTCGATTGAGGTGCGTCCCGCGTTCGACATCCCACTTGGCGACAGCTCGCAGTGGTTCACCTACGGCGGAGCAATGGATTTGGGCCTGAACTATCGGATTCCAGGCTCCATTTTTTATCTTTCAGGCGGCCTTCAATACTCCCTCACTCCCGTGCAGGCGGCCACGAGTCTATCATTGGTGGCGGCACGGGTAGGCGGCGGGATTCAGTTGCCACTGAGCAGCGGCTTTGCGATGTTCGCGTATGCCCTCGGGGGCTACTACTTTGCTACTTACAATGACTTTTCCAAATCGGGCACCAATCCTTTCATTGCTGGCGGCCTGGGGCTGAAGCTTTCCATGGCTCCTACGTTTGCGTTTCAATTAGGAGCACAATACAAAAATTATTTGGCGCTATATCAAGGGCTGAGCTTCACGGCGGGGATAGATGTATCGCTTGGCAACGGCGGAAGCATCAATGTATCCACGGTGGACTTGCGCCCCGCATTTCCAGTCTTTTACAAGTTCTACGATGACCATCCCATAGGAACGCTTCAAATCAAAAGCAGCCTGAAAGTCCACGCAAGCGACATTCGCGTCCAGGTGAACATCAAGGAGTTTATGGATTCGCCCAAAGTGATGGAGGTACCGGGCACTCTTGCTCCCGGTGAGATCAAGACGATCGACCTTTTTGCACTGTTCACCGACAGGGTGCTGTCTGTCACAGAGGGAACCAAGGTTGCCGCGGAGATCACAGTGTCCTACAAAGTCGAGGGACAGACCTACGAGGACAGGAAGATTGAGACTCTCGCCTTGTGGGGCAGAAACGCTATGACCTGGGACGACAACAGGAAGGCGGCAGCATATGTGACCGCGAAAGATCCTGGAGTGCTGAACTTCGCCCGAAGCGTCTCCAGCTTCATCCGAAGCAAGGAGAATCGCTCGATATGCGACAACCTCCAAGCGGCTATTTCCTTCCACGAAGCACTTGATCTGTATGGGCTGAACTACACCCCCAATCCCAAGACTCCATATGAGCAAGTATCCAAGCAGAAGGACGTGATTGATTTCCTGCAGTTTCCCCAAGAGACTTTCCGGTACAAAGCGGGAGATTGCAGCGACCTTTCAATTCTATATGGCGCACTATTCCAGGCGGTAGGAATTGATGCAGCATTTATCACAATCCCTGGACACATATTTATTGCTCTAGACTCGGGCCTCGCCGCCGATCAGGCGCCGAAGGAACTGATCCCGGAGGGGCAATTTATTGCCTACAAGAACAAGGCATGGATCCCGGTTGAGATCACCTCCATTCATGATGGGTTCATGAAGGCGTGGCAGCTAGGGGCCAAGGAGTGGACCGAAAACAATTCGACGGGGCAGGCGGGTTTCTACCCGATCCAGGAGGCATGGAGTGTCTACCAGCCAGTGGGGCTGCCGGGTGCAGATACCATTGTCGCAGTCCCGCAGTCAGACGGCATCCTCCGTGCATATTTGGGAGAGGTTCAAAAGTACCTGGATTCGGCTCTTGCGCCCATGGTTGCGAAGCTTCAGGAGCAAGTCAAATCAAGCGGCAACTTGTCAGCGATGAACAGCCTGGGGGTCCTGTATGCGAAATATGGGCAGACGGACAAAGCAGAGCAGCAATTCAAGGACGTCTTGGCCACGAAGCCCTATCTTCCCTCAGTTTTGAACCTTGGGCATCTCTATTTCATGAAAGGGGACTGGAAGAACGCGCTTGCCTTCTATCAGCAAGCCAACGCGATGGACCCAACCAACGATCACGCTTTGCTCGCCCTTGCGCGAGTGAGCCAGGAGTTGCAGGACTATGCCGCGGCGAAGCAAAACTATGAAAAACTAAAGACATTCAATCCGACGCTTGCGCGGGAGTTTGCATCCCTGGGCGAAAGCAGGGAAAATGGCGCGCGGGCGGCGGATGTGCAGAGCCAGCGGATAGCGGTCATATGGGAAACCGATCAATGAAACGAGCGCCGAGCTTCGCGTTGTTTTTCGTCTTGGCAGTCCGCGGCGCTGCTGCTGCAGAACCCATAGGGGTCAGAAGATGAAAACTGCAAAGCAAATGGTAGTTGTCTGGGGTGCCGGGGTAGTTGTGGCGCTACTGGCCACATGTTCCCCTAGCGCGCTCCTCACCGACGTGCAGGAAAAGGTGCATGCGGCTCAGGCCGCCAGAGTCCAAACCGTGTCATCACCCACATTCATCCCCACGACAGGCACATACTCTACGGACTCGAGCGTGACAATCACCGAAGCTACCCCCGGTGCGGTGATTCACTACACCAGCGCCACAGGTAGTTCTATTCCCTCGGATCCGACATCTGCCTCTCCAGTGTACAGCTCTCCTATCGCGGTGTCGGGTAATGGTACGGTCATGACGATCAAGGCCATTGCGGCGGAGTCCGGAATGCACGATTCCCCAGAAGTGACGGCGACCTACACGATCAACTACAGCCAGGTTTCCACGCCGAGCTTCACTCCATCGGCCGGCGGCTTTCAAACCCAGGGGCAAGTCACGGTAACAATCACATCGAGTGCCGGGGCAACTATTTACTACACGACCGATGGGAGCACACCAACAAAGACCACAGGGCAGCCTTACACTGCGCCATTCAATGTAACGACTACCGAAAAGATTACAGCTATTGCCTATAAAGACGGCATGGCTGATTCGACTGTGAATACAGCAACGTATACTCTCCAAGACGCAACCCCGACTTTCAGCCCGGTGGCGGGAACCTACACGACCCCGCAGAATGTGAGCATCAGCACAACGATGCCAGGGACAGTCACAATCCGCTACACTATCGATGGAGTCACTATGCCGACTGACACCACAGGGCTAGTATATTCGGCACCTATTAGCGTAACAGCAAGCGAGACGTTAAGAGCCATAGCGTATGAGTCTGGGTGGGCGGATTCGGCCGTTTCTCCAGCGGCCTATACAATTACGGGCACAGTTGTGACGCCGACTTTTAGCCCCGCGCCTCTTGGATTTGGCTTCACAAGTGCACAGAACGTGTCCATCAGCAGCACAACCCCGGGGGCTTCTTTCCGCTTTACCACAGATGGGAGTACGCCAACGAGCACGTCCGGCACGCAATACTCCGGTCCAGTCAACATAGCGATGAACCTGACGCTGAAGGCTGTTGCATACGAATCTGGATGGGCGGATTCGGATGTCTGTTCATCAGACTATTACGTCGAGGATGGTGTGGTAACCACCTTGGCTGGCGCCTCCTACACTATGGGCAATTCTGACGGCACAGGCGGTGCCGCGCGGTTCTACGGTCCCAGCGGCATCACCACTGATGGCACCAATCTCTACATGGCAGATTGTTACAACGGTGCGATACGCAAGATCGTAATCTCCACAGGGGCTGTTACTACTCTGGATGGCGGCTTCGAGGAGCCCCAGGGAATCACCATTAGCGGTGCCAATCTTTACGTGGCGGATACACAGAACTGCACGATACGAAAGATCGTCATCTCCACAAAAGCCGTCACCACCCTGGCAGGCGCGGGCTACCCCGGTAGTACAGACGGCACCGGCAGCGCCGCTTCGTTCTACGAACCTTTCGGCATCACCAGTGATGGCACCAACCTGTATGTGGCGGATACTGTCAACAACACGATTCGCAAAATCGTCATCTCTTCAGCAGTAGTTAGCACGCTGGCGGGTACCGCAGGCCCCGCAGGCAGCGCCGATGGCACGGGCAGCGCTGCTCGGTTCAACTACCCCAACGGAATAGCCACGGACGGCACCAATCTCTACGTGGCGGATACCAACAACAACACTATTCGCAAGATCGTCATCTCCACAAGGGCTGTCACTACGCTGGCAGGCACTGCGGGCACCTACGGATGGACTGATGGCACGGGCAGCGCGGCACGGTTCTGCGGTCCGTGCGGCATCGCCACGGATGGCACCAATCTTTACGTGGCGGATAGCAACAACTACACGATCCGCAAGATCGAAATCTCCACAGGTGCTGTCACCACCCTGGCAGGTTGGCCCCGTCTTAACTCCGACTTTGACGGAACCGGCGTGGCCGGTCGGTTCGACACACCCTATGGCATCGCCACGAGCGGCACCAGTCGCTATGTGGCGGATCAAAACGACGAGACGATCCGAGTTGTCAGGTGAAATGGGTGAGCGTGAACCCGGGGCCGTGCTACTCCCGATGGACGAGATGGCGCGCAGGGCGCGCGACCGTCCCGATCATGGAAGGCTTCACGGAGGGCGGGAAGGCACTGGTGGGGGCCTCCGCGCTGGTCACGCAGAGGCTCCAGCGGCTGTTCCTGATCGCCGGCGCATCAGCGTCCGCCGTTCCAGGTTGGTGCGAAACGTGGAGGTCGAAGTGAAAAGAGTCGTTATAGTATGCGCGCTGGTGGCAGCGCTGGGATCAGCCGGCGCCTTTGCGCAGTCGGCGGTCTACGGAATCTCGGCAGGCGCCGGCTTCGGGGATCTCAACGAAAGCTTCACCATGAGCGGCGAGCCCGCAAGCCTCGTCTACGCAGCACCTGCAGGTTTTATCGATTTCGAGATGGACTGGGGAAGTTTCTATCTTGACATGGGTCTTGGTGTGCTTTTCATGCCGGTGACCGCAACCTTGGGCGGGACGCCCCTGAACCTGAACGGGTACGAGGTCAACATCGGGCTGGACTTCACTGCGGTGGACATCGGCTACCTCTTTCCCCTGGGAAATGGACTGAGCGCCGGAGGCGCGGTCGGCTTCCACGTCAGCGCGCCGATGCTTACCCCGCCGAACGACGATCCAACCATGCTCGCTTTTGAAGGGTACTACGGGCTCATCGGAATCAACCTCGCGCCGCGTGTCCGCTACGCGCTCAGCAAGTCCACCGTGATCACTCTCTCCGTTCCCATCGGTATCGATTTCAGCCGCATGAGCGATGAAGTGGTGCTGGTGGGGGGCGTCGATACGGGAGCCACCTCTCCCGCGATCGTGCGCCCGGCAACCCTGGTGCCTGATTTCAAAGGGTTCACTGTCGGCGTGTACCTGACGGCGGGCTACCTCTTCTGATGGAGACAGCCTGCAGCGGGCGGCAGCGATGGTCGGCCGCCGCGTCTTGATCGAGCTGCTATAGGGACCACGGTTTCTCGGTCACTTTGTCGCCCTCTTGTTGGTCGACGTCCTGGCACCCTGCCCGCAACCGCCGTTGCCGCGGTGCGCTTGCTTTTCACCAGCATTTGTCGGTGGAAAAGCCGCCGGGAACGGGAGCCCGCGGCGCGGCGCGGCTTGATGCGGGCGCATCCATCACCTATACTTTGCGAAAGATCAGTCAGGCGCGCCGCGGGCTCCCGTTCGGCCGCCGCACATCGAGAACCATGGACGAAACCGCTGCACCAGACTCCCTTCTTCTCGAAGTGCATGCCCTGTCGAAAACCTTCCGGGGTCTGCATGCCGTTGACGGCTATTCCATCGCGGTTCGTCGCGGGGAAATCCGGGGAATCATCGGCCCGAACGGCGCGGGCAAATCGACAGTTTTCAACCTCCTCACCGGCCACATCCGCCCGTCCGGGGGGCGGATCGTCTTCAGCGGGCAGGACATCACCCGGCTTTCCCCCCACAGGATTGCCGCCATGGGGATAGGCCGCACGTTTCAGAACATACGGCTCTTCACGAGCATGACGGTGCTGGAAAATGTGCTCTGTGCCCAGCAGCTTCACGATCAAGACCATCTCCTGACCACGATGATCTCCTGGCCGACCTTCCGGCGCAGGGAGGACCGCCTGAGGCGTGAAGCCCGGGAGGCGCTGCGGCTGTTCGGGCTCGACGACCGCGCCGAGATACTCGCCACCGCACTGTCCTACGGCGATCAGCGACGGCTGGAGATCGTGCGGGCCCTGGCCCTGAAGCCCACGCTTCTGCTCCTGGACGAGCCGACGGCGGGCATGAACGCGCACGAGAGCGCTGTCGTGCTGGCGCTCATCAGGCGCATCCACGACATGTTCGGGCTTACCATCATCATCGTCGAGCACAACATGCCGCTGGTCATGGAGCTGTGCGATCGCCTGCAGGTGCTGAACTACGGAGAGCTCATCGCGGAGGGAACACCCGGGCAGGTCAGGCAGGACCCGCGTGTTGTAGAGTCCTACCTGGGGCAGGCGGATCCCGATGCTTGAGCTCTCCAACGTGGAAGTCGCCTACGGTCACATCACGGCGCTTGCCGGCGTCAGCATGGAGGTCGCCGACGGTGAGCTGGTCACTCTGCTCGGGGCCAACGGCGCCGGAAAGTCATCCACGCTCATGAGCATCTCCGGCATCGTTCGCCCCCGGGCCGGCACCATCACCTGGGATGGCATGGACCTCTGCAGGGCCACGCCGCTTTCGATCGTGCGGAGCGGTATCATCCACTGTCCCGAAGGCCGCCGGATCTTCAGCGGCCTGAGCGTGATGGAAAACCTGCGGATGGGAGCGATGCGACGCCATGACAAGCGGGGAGTCGGGAAGGACATCGGCCGGGTTTTCTCGATGTTCCCCGTTCTCGGCGAGCGCCGCAACCAGCCCGGTGGCACGCTGAGCGGCGGAGAACAGCAAATGCTGGCCATCGGACGGGCGCTCATGGCGCAGCCACGCCTGCTCCTGCTGGACGAGCCATCCCTTGGGCTCGCTCCGCTCCTGGTCCGCGCGATCTTTCATGCGATCCAGGAGCTGCACAGGGAGAAGGTCACCATCCTCCTGGTGGAGCAGAACGTGCGCTAGGCATTGGCTGTCGCAGACCGCGGGTACGTCCTTGAGACGGGGAGTGTTGTGCTCAGCGGGACGGGAGAGTCGCTGCGCGCCAACCCCGATATCGAGCGGGCGTATCTCAGCGCCCCGGAAAAGAAGAAGCAGTCATGACGGGCTTCGAGCTTCTCCTCCAGCAGCTGATCAACGCGGTGAGCATAGGCAGCCTCTACGCGCTCATGGCGATAGGCCTGGCCATGGTGTTCGGCATCCTGCGCCTCATCAATTTCGCCCATGGCGACCTGATCATGG
>PMDT01000266.1 GCA_003154555.1 Spirochaetaceae bacterium | reverse complement strand
ATATGACGCCGTGCCGGGTAGTATAAAGGCCCGTCGCGGCGTTTGCTTTTTGTGACATGACAGCACGACAGGGGTTTTCTACGGGGAATGGGCGTTTCCGCCGATATTGAGGAAGAAGGTATATCGTTTTCCCATGCGACAGAGCCTCAAGGTAGCGATCAGTCTTCTCGCGTCCCTCCTGCTTTTTGCGGGGTTCGCTGTCCTTGCATTCTCGGGGCTCTTCACCGTTCTCCAGGCGAGCTTCTTCCTTCCCCGGATCGAGCAGGGATACACGGCGGAGCTGCAGACTGTCGGAGAGACGATCGATTCCTTCCACAAGGCAAATTTCGTCCGGTTCTCCGCGGTCGCGCAGAAGGATTTCATTGCCCGCACATTCGCCGTGACGCTTGCCAATGACACGGTGACGGCGTGGGCGGACATGACGCGCCAGCTCGGTATTGAGGGGGTGCGCCTGATCGGCGCCGATGGACGACGAATCCTCTACAGCAGTTTCCTCGACATCGACGTCAAGCAGCCCGGCGCAACGAGCATCGCGTTCAACAATTACAACGAAGACAATACCGCCATTCCCGCGGACACGCTGGTGACGGCATCCCAGAGGCAGCAGGTCCTCATCGATGGCGCGCGGGAGGTGCTGGTCTATCCCGTTGCCGTGGCCGGCCAGGGCGCATCGGCAGGGGGCACGCTCGTCTTCTACGTCTCGGCAAAAGACCTTTTCGCGCAGCTCGTTCTTTCCCACGGCCTGCTCGTGGACCATATCGCGCTGGTCGGCACGAGCGGGCTCCTCATCAACGGCCCTGCGGTGTCGCCGGCCGTCGAGGGCGCACTGGCGACGCTGTGGTCCCGGAACCCGGGCAGTGCCTCTTTCACCGACTCGCTCGTCCTCACGGGTACGGACGGCGTTTCGTCGGGCTACCGGGTGTTCGCCGTCCGACTGGCGAACGGCGGCGTGGCGGGCACGATCTACCCGAACGGCCGCTTCGAGATGAGCGACCTGATGAAGGGCCTGCTCCTTGCCACGTTCTTCCTCACCGTGTTCCTGCTCGTGTACCTGCTTCTCAACCTGCGCTCCGATCCTCTGGAGGTTCTGCGCCAGCGGGTGAAAAGATTCCAGATCCAGCTCATCTCAGAGCTCGTGGAGAGCCCCGGCGGGGTGGACTGGGGAAAGTGGCGCCGCGAAATCGAATCGCGCAGGGAAGAGATTACCTGGCAGATCCAGCGCGGCATCGGCCGCGTCTCCCGACGTCAGAAGCCGGTGATCGACGACTACATGACGAAAAGCTGGGGTGAAATCATCGACCTCATATCGCGGCGGTCCGAGGCGCCGGCGGCGCCGGCGGTGGGTGCGATGGACATCACGCGTCTCGAAGCCCTCATCCGCAGCGCTCTCCAGAACGCGAGCTTTGTCCTGCCCGCGGCGACGGCGGCGCCTGTGCGCGCGTTCAAGGTCGAAGAGATCAGCGCGGCCGACGTGACCGAGGCACCCGCCGATCGAGCGCCGGTCGCGCAGGCGGCGGAAGCGGAAGAGCTGGAGACTCTGGAGGAGGCCGCGCCGGTCGAAGTAGCCGCGGCAGAAAGTGCCGCGCCGGCGAAGGCGGCGGCGGCTGTCGAGGAAGCTGAGGCGGTCGAGGAGCTCGAAGAGGCCGAGGAAGTCGAGGAAATCGAAGAGGCGGAAGCCGTCGAGGAAGCTGAGCCGGTGGAGGCTGCGGAACTGGTCGAAGCAGCCCAGGTCGAAGCCTTCCACGATGCTGAAGCGGTCGAAGAGCTCGAGGAAGCGGAGCCTGCAGGCGAGGCCGCAGAAGAAGCGCAGTCTGGCGAGTTCATAGAGGCGGCAGAAGTGCTCGATCCCGCGGAGGAAGTCGAAGCCGCCCAATCTGTCGAGGAAGAGGGCGCTTTGGAGCCTGTTGCGGAGCTGGAGGAGATCGAGGCGGAAACACCCGCGGCCTCGTCCAGTCTCGTCGACACGATGCGGGAGATCGCCGAAGGAGTGGAGGCTCCGGCCGAGGCCGAGCTGCTCGAAGAGGCGGGCACCCCCGCGGAGCATGCATTCCCCGACACTTCCGATCTCGAGTCGGAAGATTCGGGCATCGCCGAGCTTGAGCTGCTGGGCGACGAGGTGGCCATTCCTGCCCGCGCCGCCGGGCTGCTCGCGCACGGGGCAGCGGAAACCGGCAGCGTCCCGCGCATCCCGCAAGGGACTATCACCGACTTCGTGCAGATTCGCATCCCCCGCGGTTCGCAGGCGACGAAAGAAGCGACAAGCGAGCTCCTGCCATCCGTCGAAGTCATCGACGCGCCGACAGAACTGCTGGAAGAGCTGCAGCCCGTGCAGGAGATACTGCCACTGGCGCCGGAACCTGTCGAGGAAGGGCTGGAGCTTCTCCCCGCGGCAGAGGAGGCCGGCAGGATCCGACCGAGGGAGACAGACATGACGATGTCGGGAGAACCCGATCTGCCGGAGGTGCTGCCCCCCGATGAGGAAGTGGCAGAAGAAAGGCCAGGAACCGGGCGGTCAGCTGGCGCGGTTTCCACGGGCGCGCCGGCGCCGCTTCCGTCCCTGGCGCCGGCCGCGACCGACGAGAGCCTCGATTTCGAGGAGCTGGAAGCCGCCGATGAAGAGGAGCTGCCGGCGGCCGCTTCGACTGAAGGCGAATCCGACGAAGAGGCGGAGCTTGCATCGCTCGTGGCGTCTGGTGGCGTCACCTCGTGGACGATCGATGAGTTGCGTGGCATGGTGGACGATGCAGACGGCGCGATCGTGATGGAGAACGGGGTCTTTCGCATCAAGCAGGAGGTTTACACGGCTCCGGAAAAGTCCAAGCAAGGTCGCGCCGAGCAGGACCTGCGCGAGATCGTCGCCGAGGTGATGCAAAACGAGACGGCGGAGCCGTCGACACCACCGGCCGCGAGCGATGATCAGCACACCGGCGGCATCGGGGACCTGCTGCGGGACGAGGACACGCTCGACCTGTCAAAGGTCATTTCGGCGGACAAGCTCCCGGAGGCGGAAGAGGTATTCTCGCCGGATCGGGAAAAATCCGTTCCTCTGCGGCTGAAACGCAACGGAATCGACTACGACGAGTTCCTTGCGACGTATCCCCGGTCATTCACGCACACCACGCAGATGAAGTCGCTCGTCGAAGTCTCGCGACGCGTCTCCGCGGTGAGCGCGGGGGTCTTTCTCAAGAAGCTCCAGCAGTACGCGATGGATCTCACGGTCGGGCTGAGTGATAAGTCGATCCCGTTGCTGCATTTCGATTCGCCGGACGCTTTTTTCAGCTCTTTCCTTTCTTCCCGGAAAGCGGTTGCAATCAACAAGAATCCCGCCGAAGTGCGTTTCCTAAAAAAGCTCTTTGAGGAAGACGACCTTCGCTACATGAGGCATATGCTGTTCCTGCCGGCGATTTTCCGGGGCCAGGAAGCCTATCTTTGCCTTTCGTTTTCCAGCGAAACGGAAATCGCCCCTGGCGTATTGCTTTCAAAACTGCTCGTCCAGTAACTCTCTTCGCCTTACAAAAATACGGATCTTCTTCAAGAAACGGCAAACCGTTTCCCTTGACAAAGCCCCCATTCTCGTCTAAGCTATCATTGATTATTCAGCTAGGTTGGAGGAATGAAATGAGCACATTATTGTACTTCATTCTTCCTCTTGCCGCTGCTATTCTAGGTTGGTTAATTCGATGGCTGTATGCACGATTTCAGCTTTCGTCGGCAGAGCAAAAGGCTTCGCGAATTGTCGGCGAAGCTCTGAGAGAAGCGGAAGCGAAGAAGAAAGAGGCGATACTTGAAAGCAAGGACCAGTTGTTGCGGGAGCGCAATCAGCTGGAAAAGGAGACACGTGAGCGCCGGATCGAGCTCCAGCGCATGGAGAGACGCCTCCTTCAGAAGGAAGAGAACCTAGAAAAACGCGTTGAATCTCTTGAGAAGCAAGAGAGCACGATCAGCAGCCGTGAGAGGACAGCCGTCGAGAAAGAGGCGGCGCTGCAGCAGGAAGGCGAGCGGGTAGCCGCAGAGTTGGAACGGGTCTCCGGCTTGAGCAGGGCAGAAGCGAAAAAGCTGCTCGTGCAGAGCCTGGAGAACGAAGCGCGCCACGACGCGCAGGTGACGATCAACCTCATCGAGCAGGAAGCGCGACTCGCCGCGGACAAGAAGGCGCGTGATATCCTGATCACGACCATCCAGAGGCTGGCGACAGACGTGGCTTCGGAGGTGACCGTGACCACCGTGAGCCTCCCCAATGACGAGATGAAGGGCAGGATCATCGGCCGGGAAGGCCGCAATATCCGTACCCTCGAAACGCTCACCGGCGTGGATATCATCATCGATGACACCCCTGAAGCGGTGGTTATCTCGTGCTTCGATCCCATCCGCCGGGAGATCGCGAAAACTGCCCTCAGTCGCCTGATCTCCGACGGCCGGATCCATCCTGCACGCATCGAGGAGATCGTGCAGAAGGTTACCAAGGAAATCGCGCAGACCATCTATGAAGAAGGCGAGCGCGTCCTGTTTGAGGTTGGCATCCATACGATGAGTCCCGAGGCCATTCGGACCCTCGGTCGTCTGCATTACCGCACGAGCTACGGTCAGAACGTGCTTGCCCATTCAAAGGAGGTCGCCCTTATCGCGGGGATGATCGCATCGGAGGTGGGCGCAAACGTGGAGCTGGCAAAGCGCGCGGCGCTGCTGCATGACATTGGCAAGGGAGTGGAGGCCGACGGTGACGGCAACCACATCGAGGTGGGCGTCGACCTCGCGCGCAGGCTCGGCGAGGATCCCAAGGTCCTCAATGCCATCGGCTCGCATCACGGCGACGTGGAGCCGGAGACCGTGGAGGCGGTGATCGTGCAGATCGCGGACGCCATCTCCGCGGCGCGTCCCGGCGCGCGCAAGGAAACACTGGACAACTACCTGAAGCGCCTGGAGAACCTCGAATCAATCGCGGAAGATTTCGACGGGGTGGACAAGGCATACGCGATTCAGGCCGGCCGCGAGCTGCGCATTCTGGTGAACAATGAGAAAATCACCGACGACGCGGCCAAAGAGCTCGCCAAGAATGTCGCCAAGCGCATCGAAAGCGAGCTGAAGTACCCCGGCAGGATCAAGGTGACGATCATCCGTGAGATGCGCGTCATCGAGTACGCCCGCTAGGCCCGCGCATGCACGCACTGAGGGCCCTCATCCTGGGAGACATCGTCGGTCAGCCGGGATGCAGGGCTCTTTTTGTCGGCCTGCCCGACCTTGCGCACCGGCTCGCGGCGGACCTCGTGATCGCCAACGGGGAAAACGCGGCGGACGGCTTCGGCCTCACCCCGGACATCGCTGAGCGGATGAAGGCGTCGGGCGTACATGTCATCACGACCGGCAATCACATCTGGCAGAAGCGGGAAATTTACCCGCTTCTTTCGACGAGCGACACCCTCCTGCGTCCTGAGAACTATCCCGTGATCTCCGGCGCGGGGGCCATCCCTGGCAAAGGACATTGCATCGTCACGGTCCGCGACATCCCGGTCCTCGTTATCAATCTCGAGGGAAGGGTGAACCTGTCCCCCCTGCGCGACCCGATGCAGGTCGGCAAGGCGTTGCTGAAGCAGTTTCGTTCGAAAGTGAAAGCGGCAATTGTCGATTTCCACGCCGAATCGGTGGACGAGAAGGAGGCGCTCGCGCTCTTCCTCGACGGCGAGGTCTCCGCGGTCATCGGCACGCACACGCACGTGCNNAGGAAACCGCGATCAGCCGCAGCCTCACGCAGATGCCGCTGAAGCTGGAAGTGCAGAACTCGCCGGCGGAGATCCAGGGCGTCCTGATCTCGATCGACACCGCGACAGGCAAGGCAATCTCGATCGAGCGCGTGCGCCAGCTTTCCGCCGTCTAGATGCGCAAGGTCGCGCCGGAAATGCNNCGCGCCGGAAATGCGCAAGGTCGCGTTACTGCAGAAGTTGAAGTCGCTGCATCCCGAGCGCGGTGAGAAGGAGCTATTCTCGACGATCCTTCGCGGCGGCGTGTTTGTGAATGGAGAGAAAGTGGTGAAGCCGGGAACGCCCATTGACACCGATGCCACCATCGAGGTACGCGACGGCGCTCCATTCGTTTCCCGCGGCGGAGAGAAGCTCGCGCACGCGTTGGATTCATGGGGAGTCGCCTGCACGGGAACGACATGGATCGACGCCGGGTGCTCGACCGGCGGTTTCACAGACTGCCTCCTCAAGCGCGGGGCATCCCTTGTCTACGCTGTGGACGTCGGCGTCGGTCAGCTCGATTGGAGCTTGCGCGGGGATGAGCGCGTGCGGGTGATGGAAGGAACGAACATCATGGCCGTGAGCCGCGCACAGCTGGATCCCGTGCCGATGTGCGCGGTGGCCGACCTCTCGTTCCGCTCCCTCAAGGGCGCCGCGCGTCACATCCTCGGGCTCTGCACGGACGGGTGGGGGATATTTCTCGCCAAGCCCCAGTTCGAGATGCAGCGGCCGGGGCCGGATTTCCACGGTGTCGTCCGCAAGGAGAGCGCGCGGCGGGAGATTCTGGCATCGCTGATCGCGGGCCTGTCTGCGGAAGGTGTCCGCACCCAGCGCGCCTGTCTCTCGCCTCTTGCAGGGAGGAAGGGGAACCGCGAGTTCCTTCTCCTGCTCCGCGCGGAAGAGGGAGGGCTCACGCTGGACGTCGAGGCGCTTCTGAACGGGCTATCCCTGGAATGAGGCGCGCGTGAGGGGCCTGTCGATCCTCATCCCCTCGCTGCCGAGATACTGCACGATCCTGCCGTCGATCCTGATCTGCACCGCCTTCACCGACGGAAACTCTGTTGCCGCATAGACGACCTGGCGGAGCTGCGCGTTCAACGCGTCGATGCCCTGGGCGTTGAAGCGGAAGCTCTCGCTGAAATCCATCACTGCGGTGTCACCCTGCATGACGACGCCGAGCAGTCGCGCGTCCGTCGGGATCATCGAGATGAACCCGAGGTTGAGCTCCTGAGGCGTCGGACCTTTCAGGAGGCTGTCGATCGTGTCGTGGAGCGGGGAGTCGCTTGCGGGGATGGACCGGATGACGCTCTTGAGCGAGAGCTTCCCGGCGTCGTCGACCGAGGCGAAATAGAGACGGGCCTTGCGGTAGGTCGGTTGCGTCGCGGAAGGAGGCGTCTTTATCCCGGTCGCGGGTGGCGTCCCTGGCGGGCTGACGGCTGACCCGGGAACTGCTGCCGGCTTCTGCTCGGTCGGTGAGAGAGGCGCGATGGTGACTTTCGGCGTCGGTTGCTTTGTCGAAGCAGCGGGCGCGGGCCTGCCGGTCACCTGGGCGAAGGCAGCCTTCAAGGGCTCGCGTGCGGCGACGGCGACCGCGACGACCACGACGGCCAGGCAGAGCCAGAAGAGAATCCCCGCGCCACGATGCGGCGGAGGGCTGCTTTTTTTCCGAGAACCGGTTTTTGAAGCCATGGCGTCACTCCAATGATCGGCAGAACGTCGCCCCAGCCGAAGCGAGGGACGCATGCAGGGGCCGCGCTTTGACAGCCCTGCATGTTCCCGCTATACTCGGGCCCGCATGATGGAGCTCACGGGAATCAGTGCTTCCCCCGGCATCGCGCGGGGCAAGGCCTTTCTGTTCCTGGAAGACAGGCTCTCCGTCCCCCGATACGACATAGGCGCCGGGCAGGTCGATGCCGAGTATGGCCGGTTTCTCGCCGCTCTCCAGGCTGCCGCGGCCGAGGTGAAGAGCCTCGTTGCCGGTCAGGACGGGACGCTTTTCGAGGCCCAGCTCCTCATGTTCGAAGACCCCGAGCTCAAAGACAGGGTGCGCGCGCTGCTGGGCGAAACGCGGCGGAATGTCGAGTGGGTTTTTCTCCAGATCCTGGATGAAATGAGCGGCAAACTGGCAAAGGCGGAGAGCCAGTACCTGCGGGAGCGCACGGTCGATTTCGCCGATGCGGGAAACCGCATCCTCGGCCAGCTCATGGCACGCACGCGCGTCCGGCTCAGCGACATCCGCCAACCCGTGGTCCTTGTCACCCGCACCCTCATGCCGTCCGATACCCTGGGCCTCGACCACGCGTACATCCTGGGCATCGCCGCCGACGCGGGGGGCAGGACGTCGCACACGGCGATTCTTGCGCGCGCCAGCGAGATACCGGCCGTTCTCGGGCTGTCCGACATCAGCCGCTGCGTACATGCGGGAGACGAGATCATCGTGGACGGCAACCGGGGAATCGTGATCGTCAACCCCGACGATGCCACGCGGGAACGCTACGAGACCCGGCGGAGCGAATGGGAACGCAAGGACGTCGTCCTGAAAGAGCAGCGCGATCTGCCGGCGGAGACCACGGACGGGAAGCTGCTCTCCATCGAGGCGAATATCGAAACTCCAGACGAGGCCGAATCCGTGCGCGCACATGGAGCCGACGGGATCGGGCTCTTCAGGTCGGAGTTCCTCTTCATCCAGCCGGGACGCTTCCCGTCGGAGGAAGAACAGCTCACCGCGTATTCATCCGTTCTCACGGCCATGAAGGGCAGGAGCGTGACCATCCGGACGCTGGATCTCGGAGGCGACAAGGTGATGCCCGGGATTCATCTTGCGGCGGATGACAACCCGCTTCTGGGCTGGCGGGCCATCCGGTTCTGCCTGGCGCGTCCGGAGGTCCTGCGCACCCAGCTGCGCGCCCTGTTGCGCGCCTCCGTGCACGGTGCCCTCCGCATCATGTTCCCGCTGATCTCCGGCACGGCGGAGCTGGATGCCATAGACGAGATCGTGAAAGAGGTGAAGATAGAGCTCAACCGTGAAGGGCATCCCTTTCGCGATGACGTGCCTTTCGGGATCATGATCGAGGTTCCTTCCGCCGCCATTACGTCGGACATTCTTGCCGAACGGGCCGATTTCTTCTCCATCGGGACGAACGATCTCATCCAGTACACGCTGGCGGTGGACAGGGGCAATGAGAAGGTGGCCTATCTCTACGAGCCGTTTCATCCCGGTGTGCTGCGCCTCATCCGCACGACGATCGAAAATGCGCGGGCGCGCGGCATTCCCGTCGGCATGTGCGGCGAGCTCGCTGGCGATCCCCTGGCCACCGTTGTGCTGCTCGGGCTCGGGCTGGACAGCTTTTCCATGGGCCCGATCGGGATTCCCCTCATCAAGCGCATCGTGCGCTCCGTCGGGATCATGGAGGCGGAGGAACTCGTGCGATGCCTCATGCCGATGCGCTCCGGGCCCGAGATCGAGCAGGCAGTGCGCGCCTGGATGGAGGAGCGACTTGACTATTCCTCCTGGTGAACGCGTGCCCCGGACCCCGCGTGACCCCGCGGCGCGCGTTCCGCGTGCCGCCCCGCATGCGCCGCACGATGCGGCGGTTCCGCGCGTGGCCATCCTGGGCCGGCCGAATGTCGGCAAGTCCACGCTTTTTAATGCGCTCCTGGGACGGAGGAGGGCCATCACGCACGCGACGCCCGGAGTGACCCGTGACCCCGTGGAGGCGGAATGCTCGATGGGGGGCAGCAGGGTACTTCTCATCGATACGGGCGGCTATTCCACCGGGGGGGTCGCACTGGACGGCGAGGTGAGATTGCGCAGCCTCCGCATGGCCCGGGAGTCGGACCTCGTTCTCCTGGTGATCGACGCAACGGAGAGCTCTCCCCTGGACGATGAGTTCATCCGCATCATGCGACCTTTTTCCTCGAAGCTTCTGCTCGTGGTCAACAAGGTGGATACCCCGGACCGGGAGACCCTCGTCTGGAATGCCCATGTGCACGGCTTTGCGAACGTCATCGGTGTCTCCGCGGCGCATGCACGCAGCCTCGAGCGGCTGAAGGAGACAGTGGCATCGATGCTGCGCGGGCAGGCGGCGCGCGCGGCGCCGCCTGTTCCCGGCCCGACCGTCGCGGCGCGCCCGGCGCGCAAGGCCGCGGAAGATGCAATCGTGCGCATTGCCATCGTGGGGAAGCCGAATACCGGCAAATCGAGCCTGGCCAACAGGCTCACCGGCACCGACGGCTCCATCGTATCGCCCATACCGGGAACGACCCGCGACGTGGTGGAGGGGATCTTCCAGCACGACGGAAAGACATTCCGCATCCTCGACACCGCGGGGATCCGACGTAAGAGCAGGGTGAAAGACCCGATTGAGTACTATTCGGTGAATCGGGCAATCGAGAGCATCTCTCACGCCGACCTGGTCTTTCTCACCATCGATGCGCGGGAAGGGATCGTCGACCAGGACAAGAAGATCGCCGCTCAGGCCGTCAAGGAGGGCAGGGGCATCGTCATCGTCCTGGGCAAGTGGGATCTCCTGAAAGACACACCGGGGCTGCGGGAAGAGGCCAGTGAGAATGTCCGCTTCCAGTTTCCGGTCATCGGCTTCGCCCCGATCGTGCCGGTCTCCGCACTCACCGGGTACGGCGTGCACTCCCTGCTTGATACCGCGCAGGAAGTGTGGAAACAGTTGCACCTGCGCGTGGGCACGGGCAAGCTGAACCAGGCCCTGGAGTCGTGGCTCGAGCACTACCGGTTGCCGGTCCGCGGGAAGAACTACAAGATCCGGTTCGTCACGCAGGTGAGCGCCAACCCNNCGCAGGGACCTGGGCTTCACGCTTGTGCCGGTCTCCATCGAGTTCACGCAGAGCAAGAAGATCCCCCGATGAGCTCGTGGAGCATCGGCGAGGTCGCGCGTCTGCTCGGCGTGCGGCCGCACGTCATCCGCTACTGGGAGAGCGAGCTGCCGCTGCTTTCGCCGCCCAAGGGGCTCTCGGGCCGCCGCGAGTATTCGGCGCACGAAGTCCAGCTCCTCCTGCGCTTTCGCGACCTGCTCTACGAGCGGAAGTTCACGATCGAGGGGGCGAAAAGGCGGCTGTGGGAGGAGCTGGGCGCGGGCGATCCCGACATCGCCGCGCGATTCGCGCAGGTGCGCGCGGGTCTGATCGATGCGCTCATGACCGTGAAGCGCAGGCGCGACCGCGCCGGGCGCGTCGATGTCGATGAGGATGGATCAATGGGAGAGAAAGAGCTGAGGGAGCGATACGAGGAGCTGGGGCAGAGGCACCTTTTCGACTTCTGGGAGGCGCGGCCGGATTCGATGCGCGCGCGGCTCCTGGAGGATCTTGCATCGCTCGATCCACGCACCCTCTCCGACCTGCGCGCATGCCTTGCGCCGGCTGCCGGATGCGATCCCGCCGGAAGCGAAGAGCTCGTTCCCGCGCCGTACATCGCGCGCGCGGTGAGCAGTGCGGACCGCCAGGCCCGCGAGGCAGGCGAGGAGGAGATCAGGCGCGGCGGATGCGCCTTTCTCACCGTTGCCGGCGGCCAGGGATCGAGACTGGGATTCGAAGGGCCCAAGGGGATGTTCCCCGTCACGCCCCTGCGGAAGCTCTCACTTTTCGCGCTTTTTGCAGAGAAGCTCACCGCGGCACGCAGGCGCTACGGGGTCGAGATCCCCTGGCTCATCATGACCGGTCCGCAGAATCATCAAGCAACAATTGATTACTTCGAATCGGAGGACTGGTTCGGCCTGGGACCGGAGACGGTCCGGATGTTCCCCCAGGGCATGCTGCCGTCCCTGTCGCCCGACGGCAGGCTCCTCATGGCTCCGGACGGCGGGCTCTTCTTCAATCCCAACGGGCATGGCGGCGTGATCGATGCGTTGCGCCGGTCCGGAAATCTTGCACGCATGCGGGAAAGGGGCGTGCGGCACCTTTTCTATTTCCAGGTGGACAACCCCCTGGTCCGCGTGCCGGACCCCGTCTACCTCGGTTTTCATCTGCGCGCGGAAGCGCGCGCATCGGCCAAGGTCGTCGAGAAGGCCTACCCTGAGGAGAAGCTCGGGGTCATCGCGACGAGGGACGGAGTGCCGTGCGTCATCGAGTACTCGGACCTTGACCAGGCGCGCATGCACGCGCGCGACGCGGGAGGCAGGCTCCTCTTCGACCAGGGATCCATCGCCATCCACATTTTCGACGTGCCCTTCCTGGAAACCCCGGGCCTCGAGCTGCCGCTGCACGTCGCGCGCAAGAAGGTGAAGACCCTCAATCCGACTGCCGCGGGCGCCGAAGTATGTGAGAGGGATGCGGTCAAGATGGAGATGTTCATCTTCGACGCGATCCCGCTCGCCGGCAGCGCCTTATTTTTCGAGACGGAGCGCGCCGATGAGTTCGCGCCGTTGAAGAACCGGGAAGGAGTGGACTCCATCGAGTCCTGTCATCGCGGCCAGGTGGAGCAGGCGGCGCGATGGCTGGAGGCTGTCGGTGTGGAAGTCCCCCGGGGCGCCGACGGCCGTCCGCTCCACGAAATCGAGATCAGCCCGCTCTTCGCGCCGGACCCCGACGTCCTTGCCGCGCGGCGGGGGATCCTGAAGGATCGCATTGATGAGGACACGCTCCTGGTATAGATCCGCTTCCTTCCTGCTCCTTGTGGCAGCCTGCATTCCCTGCGCGCACGCGGCGCCGGGTCTCGGGGCTGTCACGCAGACCATCGCGCTCCAGGAAAACTGGGAAGCGCGACAGCGCATGCAGGACACGATCTTCGCGCCGCTCGATGAGGCCGCGCGCGCCCGAGAGGCCATCCTCACGCAGACCGGAGGTTCGCGCGTTTCATTCCGGCGCGACGCGCAGTCTGACGCGCTGTACCTGATTTTTGCAAACCAGAAAGGCACGGGCTATCCCCTGGACGGCGCCGGTACCTGGATCATCAAGCGCAGCCTGAAGGACGGCGGCTTCGTGCAGGCGAAGATATTTGTGCAGGACGGGCCGGGAAGCTACCTGCGCCTCTTCCCGAGCGGCGACCGCACACAGATGGACGTGTTTCTGTTCGGCCAGCCCTTCCAGACGGGCATTGCGCTGCCGGCGGCTTTCGATCGCCTCCTCACCGCGCCCCTTGCGAGCATCATCGACCTGAGCGCAACGTCCGTGGACTGGGGTCTCGTGCTCGCACCCGCTGGACGCACCGGCGCGGACGTGCGCATCGAGGCGATGGTGAAAGTGCTGCGGAGCCGGCTGCCGGCGCTTCGCGACATGGACGATGGGGCAATGGACGCGAATGGCCGCATGGTCTACATCGCCACCGGCCAACCTGCCGGCAAGGGCGGGTTCAACTGCTCGGGCTTCGCGAAGTGGATCATCGACGGCCTCGTCGCGCCGCTCACGGGAAGGGACACCGACATTGCGGTGCTGAAGTCGCGCAACGCGGGAAAGGACCACCCATGGGCGTCCCGCTACGAGGAGGAGCTGGACCCGTACTTTGGTCTGGATTGGAGCCGGGGACTGGCGCGGGCACTCGTGCAGGCGCGCACAGGCGTGGCTCCTGCCGACGACCAGATCGACGTTCGGGACTCCCGGCGCGTACCCTACGTGCGGGACGTCGGCTATCCGGTCCCGCTCCTGCAATACGTGCTGTATTTTCTTGCGCGGGAGAATCCCGGCGAGATCTATGTCGGCTCCGTGAACGCCCCTTCGGCGCTCGCCCTGTCGGAGGGAACGCCGACGCTCCGCCAGCATCATCACGTGATCGTGCTGTTTCCGTATTTCGACGCGCAGGGCGTTTTCCGGGTCTCCGTGATGGAGCGGAACAAGGAAACGAGCCTCCCATCGCTCAACCGTCGTTACGCCGCCGAGTTCGTGCATCTCGTCCATGTCGATTCGGAGGGTGAGTTTGCACCTCCGCAAATTGAATAACCCACCGGGCCGCAGTATCATTTAGTTATAATGATTGCATTCATCCTGGGACTTCTCCTTTTTGCGGGCGGCGCGCAACCGATTTCAGCCGCTCCGGCGGAAAGCAGCCTGTACGCGGAAGCGGAGAGCCGATACCTGGGCAGGAATTACGCCGCGGCCCTGGAGGCATACACGACATTCCTCTCCGCCTACCCGTTGTCCGAGCGGGTCGCGGACGTGGAATATCGCCGCGCTGTCTGCATGTACCGCCTGGCGCGCTACCGCGACGCGGTCCAGCTCATCGGCGACATCGAGATTCACTATCGCACGACCCGGTACTTCGCCTACGTCCCCCTGTGGAAAGGGCTGTCGCTGTATGCGCTGCAGAGCTATGCCCTCAGCGTGGAGAGCCTGAATGCATTCCTTGCCGGACCGAGCGACCAGGAGTTCACACCGCAGGCCCTCCTTCACAAGGCTCTTGCGCTGCAGGCGCTTTCGAATGACACGGATGCCCTTGCAAGCCTGAAATCGATCGTCTCAAATTATCAAAGCTCGCGGCTTTTCCCCTATGCCGCCGTGCTTCTTGGAGCGCTGCTGCAGAAGGAGGCCGCCTTTCCAGATCTTCTTTCGCTGACGCAGAAGACCGACGCGACAAGCTTCCCCGAGCCATGGAAGAGCCAGTTCCTCCTCCTGCGGGCCGAGGCTCTCTGGCAGTCCGGCCGCACGGATGATGCACAGCCTTTGTACATCCAGCTCGTCGGTGCCTCCGACGACGTTGCGCTCGTTGCCTATGGAAGGCTCTTTTCCGCCGCCCAGCGCAAGCAGGACCTGCAGGCCATGCGCGACCTGACGCAGGCCGCCGAGACGCGCTTTACGGGGAGAACGAGTGTTCTCTCGGACCTCTGGACCCGTGTCGGGGCGGAGAGCTTCCGCCAGGGGAATCTCGATGTCGCCGATGCATTCCTGCGGCGCGCCTGGAGTGTCCGCCAGGAAGCCCCGGTCAACGAGGTCGTGCCGATCTACCTTGCCGAGATCCTGATCGCCAAAAAAGACCCCGTGGCGGCGCGGCAGATCCTCGCGGACTTCCTGTCGGCCGGGAAGCCCGGCACGGGAGCCGTGATCATCCGGCTTGGGGACATCAGCCTCATGGGCGACGATTTTTCCGCCGCCGCCGGTTACTACTCCCAGTTCAGAACGGCATTCCCTGACTCCCACCGGGCACCCGAAGCCGCCTACCTGCTGGCGTATTGTTACTTCCGGCAGGGCAAGGGGGACGAGGCTGCCCGCCTGGTGGACGGGCTTCTCCGCCAGGACACGGATCCCGCGCTGCGCCAGCAGGTTGCACGCCTGCAGATCGTGCTCTTCAATGGGGCGCGACAGACGGCGCAGGCCGCCGATGCGCTCAAGGATTACGTGACGCGGTACCCCACGGACCTGAGGTCGCGTCTCGATTATCTGAAGGCGCTCTTCGTATTGAAGCGGAATGCCGAGATCATCACCGAGGCCGACGCCGTGCGCCGGCAATTCCCCGCCATTGATGCGCAGGACCCCTACGCGGCGATCGTCGTTTCCTATCTCCGCGGCCTGTCGCTGATCGCCACGAAGGACTATTCGCACGCGACGGCGGACCTCGCGTCGATCACACCGGCCCTTGCGCAGAAAAACGGGCTCACCGTCATCGTTCCCTATGCCCGCTACTATCTCGGGTGGGCCTATCTGCGGATGTCCGATTTCCCCAGCGCCGCCCAGGTCTTCGACGACATGGCGGCAGCGTTCCCGACGCACGAGCTTGCGCCCATGGTGACCTATCTCGCCGGCTGGTCACATTTCAGCGCGGGCGATTTCGACAAGGCTGCCGCGGCATTCTCCGCCGTGCCGGCACGCGGCGGCCAGGGCGACCTCGCGCAGAAGAGTCTCTATCTGTATGCCAAGAGCCTGCTCAATGAGAAGAAGCGCGATGAAGCCGCGCGGGTGCTGGCCGGCATCGCCGGCTCCGCGCCGCCCTCGCCATGGGCGGCCGATGCGCTGTTCGACGAAGCAGGCGCCCTCTCGGATCTCGGCCAGACCCAACAGGCGGCGGCGGCATACCGGAAGCTCACCGACGCGTTTCCCGACAGCCCTCTCCGCGAGGAGGCCCTCTACCGACGCGCGGACACATTCTTCACGCACGGGATGTGGTCGGACGCGCGCGCTGCCTTCGACGAATACCGCACGCGATACCCCAAGGGGAAGCTTGTCGATGCGGCCCTGTACTGGGGAGGCCAGGCAGCCCAGAACGTCGGGGAAGGGATGGCGGCGGCGCTCCTCTGGGAGCAACTGATCGCGGGCTACCCTGACAGCAGCTTCAGGAGCCCGGCGCTCCAGCAGACGGCGGAGGCCTACGCGAAGACCCAGGCGTATCCGCAGGCGCTCGACCTGTATACGCGTTTCATCAAGGAGTTTCCCGACGATGCCCGCGCCGCGCGCGCCGACATCCGCGCCGAGCAGCTCAGGCTGCTTGCAAGCGGAGAGGGTGACCGTGAATCGGCGCTCTCCGCCATCATCGCGCGTGAGACCGGCGACAAGAAAAGGCAGGCAACCATCGACCTTGCGAAGCTCTACATCTACGCCGGCGACAAGAAGGCGGATACCGGCTACACGCTCCTCCTCCCGGTCGTGAAAGAGGGCAACCCGCAGGGAGCGCCGCAGGCGCAGATGCTCATCGGCGAATACTTCTACAGAAAAGGAGACCTCGCGGAGGCGGCGCGGCAGTTCCTTGCCGTCGTGCTGCTGACGAACGTGGATCCTGACTTTGCCGCCTCCGCGATCTACCGCGCGGCGGAAATGATGCAGCTTGCGAAGAAGCCCGACGAGGTGGCAGCGTTGGTCAAACGGCTGGAGGCGGGCTTCCCTGCCTCATCCTGGACCGTGAAGTCACGGCTTCTCCTTGGAGGCGCGCGATGAAGAGGCATCTGCTTGCATCGGCGATCGCTCTGCTCTTCGTTGCCGTCTCTCTTTCCGCCCAGGCGGCCGGCACCGCACAGTCGGCGAAGCCGGCCAACCCGCAGGCGGGGCCCGGGGAGCCCGAAATGGTCATGCCGCAGATGATCCTGCAGATCGAGGACCTGAGCGTGGAAAAGGTCGAGGCGCAGCTTCCGCCCGAAGAGGAGCTGCTCCCCCCTGAGAGGTCCATCCCCGTCCTCAACGAGGGAGACCTCGCCGTGGGCGAGCCGCAGATACCTGTCGCCTCCGTGGACGCGGAGGGGAATGCGGCAATGGGCGGCGATCGTTTCCTCTCTTCCGAAGTGGAGCTGGGCGCCGGCATGCTCAACCAGATCGTCGGAAGCATCGCGCTGAAAACGCTCGGGCAGGATCCGCGTTTCTCCCTGCAATTCCACCATGAAACGCTCGACGGCTTTGCCTGGAAACCGGCGGGATCGGGATTCAGCCTCCGCAATGACAGCCTCGACGGCGGCCTGAAGTTCAGGATCGGCAGCGTGGATACGGATATCGCGGGAAGCTTTCTCGAAAAGGAAACGGGCCTCCAGGGGCAGTCGCCGTTTGTGGCAGCCTTGTCGCGAAGGCTCGATGCAACCGCGGCTTTCACGGGATCGCCTCTGGATTGGCTCACGCTCAACGCAGGGTTCGCCGGCGGCTACAATACCCTGACCCTCGAGAGCACGAGTACCCAGCCGACCGGCGTGACGGGACTGCTCCTCTCGCCGTCTCTTTCGGCAGAGGCGCACAGCGGAGGCGTAAAGCTCGGCATCGACACGAGCTACACCTATCGGGAGGAGGGCACGGCCGGCATCGCGGACTCCCTTCACCGCTACACGGCGAATGCGTCGTTCGGCGTGACGCTTGCAGCACCCTACACGTTCACCGCTGTCGGGGGATGGTTCTGGAACAGCGCAGGGCTCAGCCTCTTTCCCTTCTCACTCTCGGCAACGGGCACTCCCCTGCAGTTCTTCACCGTGACTCTGGAAGGGGGTTACAAGGTTGTCCCTTATGACCTGCACGACATCATCGCTTCCAGCGCCTATGCATTCCCTGGAGCCCTCCAGGACGACCGCGGATGGTTTGCCGACACATCCGTCCAGCTCAACCTGACGCGGGACCTCGCTCTTTCCGCAAAGCTTGCCTTCATGCGCTCCGACGCGATGCCCGTCGGCTCGACGAGCCAGGATCCCACGACCGGGCTTTTCGCCGTGACCCAGGTTCCTGCGAGCCAGCTCTCAACGGATGTGGGTCTCAACTGGGGAATTTCCCAGTCTTTTTCGATCTCGGCAACATGGACGCATCAATACCTGGCGCGGCCATTCTTCGCCCCGTCGGACCTGATCAGTGCGGAAATACTCGGCCTCGAGCCGAATGGCAGGTTTGGCGGGAGCCTGTCGATTGCGATGAAATACTTCCCTTCCAGCAGTGGCCTGCCCCCGACCGCGGCGGACGTGCTCCAGAACATTGTTCCAGTCCTGCGGGTGTCGGGTTTCTGGAAGATCTCGGACGCGGTCAAGCTTCAGATCGACGGCGATGATCTGCTGTCACCGCTGATCCCCAGCGGTCGGGCGGACATTGCGCCCTACGTCACTCCGGGCTTCCGATTCAGCGGATCCCTCGGGATGAGCCTGTGAGCGACCTTGTGATCATCAACGGAAGCCGCGAGCGGAAGCGCACCTGGACAAGCCTTGCCGTTGCCGTGGGAGTCCATGCCGGCCTCATCCTTTTACTCGCCCTGGCGGTGGACTGGGGCGTCCACACGACACCCGTAGCGCCCATCACGATTGACGTGCAGGTTGAGGCTCCGCCCGTGGCAGTGCTCCCGGCGGCGCAGCCGGCCGTTCAGGGCGGCGGTGGCGCTCTCCCGGCAAGGGCGGCAGTCGCCCGTCCCGCGGCCGCTCCGACGGCGCCCAGCGGGGCAAGCGACTATGTCATCCCCACGCCACGGGCGGCGCCGACCGATGCTGCGCGGCCCGCCGCGGGTCCGGCATTCCAGGAAGCAGGCGGAAGGACGGGAGCCGCCGCCTCCCTGCCGTCCATGCCAAGCGACGTGCCGGCGCCCACGGTGGCTCCCGTGCAGACGGGCAAGGGCGCGGGCGCCGGCGCCGCGGCAGGCTCCGGTGCGGCAAGCTCGCAGCGCAGCGGCACTGGCGTCGCGGTGACTGGGTCCCCGTCATCGGGCAGCCTCGACATGTCACAACTTGACAAGGCAATCGCCGCCCGGTCCGCGGCAAAGCCTGGTCCCAGTGGCGCGACCACCGCGGGGACCGGAGGCTCCGGCGGGGGAGCCGGCGGTGGCGCAGGCGCCGGCTCAGGGGGCGGGACGGGGAGCGGCGCCGACCCATCAAGCTTCAAGGTCAACTGGGCAAAGCCGGAGGCGAATGTCGGCCGGTTCCCCATCTCAACACCCGCGCCCCAGATCCCTGCGTGGGTGGCGACGCAGGGGCTCACTCTCTTTGTGACGATCGGCTTCACACTCCAACCCAACGGCGTGATGGCTGCCGTTGTCCTGGACAAAACCTCGGGATACGCGCAGGTGGACAGCGCGTTGATCGACGCTATCAGACGCTGGAGATTCAACGCCGCAAGCGCAAGCGCGCCCATTTCCGTTCAGGGCAGCGTCTCGTACATCATCAGGACCCATTGACCCGCCTGGCGCCCTCCCCACAAATGCCACGGACCTGCGCGGAATACCGTGCAAGCTACCATGGCCGCAAATGCCACGGATTACCGTGGCCGCATTGACATCAGAGGTCCACTGACGCTACTATTGAAGTGAAAAAACCCTGGGGAGGGGACAATGATTTTCTCAATCGGTGACCTGATCACCCTTGTCGTCGTCCTTCTCATACTCGTCATCTACCGCGCGCTGGACCGGAGCAACAGATCCCTCGAAAAGCTGAAGAGATTCAGCGACAAGATCACGGAGAACCTGTCGGCGCTCGTGCAGGAGAAGACCGCGGAGGTGAAGGATCTTTCCGCTGAGCTCCAGGCGAGCCTCAAGATGGGCAAGGACATCGTGGCGCGCGCCCGGAGCGTCGAGGAGGTTCTCGACACGCGCGGCGCCGACGTCGAGGCGATCCAGGCGCGTTTCGTGGAGTATGACAAGACCCTCGCGGAGCTCACCGCGATGTCCGCCCGTGTGGACAAGAATCTCCTGCGCATCCGCGACGAATCGGAGTTCGTGGACGGCGTCGAGCGCCGGATCGGCGAATCGGCAAAGCGCATGGAGTCCATCGAGCAGCGCATTCCCGACATGGAACGAAGCTTCGCGGACCAGTGCCGGGCCGGCCTGGACGAGGCGCGCGCGGAGGTCCTCTCCGTGGTGGAGGGCAAGGTCGCCGCGCTGGATACGAGCCTCGTGGACACGGAGAAAAAGGTGAAAGATTTCTCCGCGTACATGGCGCGGCTTGAAGCGCGGGAAGAGCAGACGCAGAAGGAGCGCATCGCAGCGCTTGCGAAAACCCTCGACGCATTCGATGCGGACCTGCGCGGCAAGCTTTCCAACGCGGCGAAGAAGGGCGAGTCCCTGGAGGACGAGGTGTTCTCCCGTCTCACCGGGCGGATCGCGGAAGATGAAACGGTCGTCGCAAAGAGCATCGAGGCGCTGGAGGCGCGCGTCGCCGACTACCAGGGAGACGTCGATTACCGGGTGAAGTCCCTGGAGGAAGCGAACGCCGATATCGATGCAATGCGCGCGTCGCTTAACGAGACGATGGAACGCATGGCGGGCGGGATACGCGCCGAGATGAAGTCACTTGGCGCGAATCTCGTGGCGGGGTGGACCTCGGAAATCGCGGCTGCCTCCACGGCACGGGAACAGCTCCGCGCCGGCATGGGCGAGGTGGAGGCGGGGCTCGCGGCCCTGAAGACGCGCGCGTACCAGGACGTGGAGAGCAAGCTCTCCGTGTTCGAGGACGAGTTCTTCGTGGACCTGCGCGCCCGGTCTTCCGTCATGCAGGAAAAACTCCTGGCATGGCAGGCAGACATGGAGAAGCGGGCCGTCGATTTTGAAACGGACGTCAAGGAACGCGTCGCCGCTGCCGACGAATCCATGCTCGCGCTGCGCGAATCGCTGCGCGCAGAGACGGAAAAGGCAAAGAAAGATGCATCGCTTGCCTTTGAAAAGGACCTCGCGGGCGTGCGCGATACCTTGGAATCGGGAACGCGCAAGATGCATCGTGAGATCGAGACCCGGCTCAAGGAGGTCTCCGCGGAGCTGGACGCAGGCCACAAGGAGCTCGCGGAGCTTTTCGAGGCGTCGCGGGCAGAAGTCGCCGTCTGGGAGGGCAGGGCGAAGGAACAGCTCGCCGAGACGGAGCTTGCCATCGCGGAACGAATCTCCACGCTCTCCACGGATGCGTCTTCCTCCATCGGCTCTCTCCGGGACGCCTTCGCGGCGCAGAAAGAGGACCTCCTGGTCTCCACGAATGAAGAGCGCATGGCGCTGCGCAAGGAGCTTTCCGACATGGGCGAGGCCCTCGCCTCGTACAAATCGGAGCTCGGCAGATCCACAGAGTCCGCCATGGAATCGCTCCGGGGCCAGATGGATGCCTTCCAGGTGGAGAGCCAGAAGCGGCTCCGCGACCTGCAGAGCGACGTCGAGGCACGGATCAAGGAGCACAAGCAGCAGTTCGCCGACGCGCGGGAAAAGTCGGACGCAATGCAGGAGAAGCTCTTCGGAAAGATCGAAGAGAGCTCCCGCCTCCTTTCGGTGAACATCGCCGAGATCGACAAGAGGGTGAAGAACTTCATGTCGCAGACACGCCTGTTCGAGCGCGCGGACTCCCTGAAGGCCGCCCTGGAGGGCACGATCGACGAGATGAAGAAGGAAATGACGAAGCTCAACGCGGAGCGCGGGGAGATCGTGGAGATCGAGGTGCAACTCACCAGGACGCGCAAGGTCGCCGACGAGGTGACCGCCAAGCTCACGCGGTTTCTCACGGAGAAGCGCCGCATCGAGGACATGGACGGCGAGTTCAAGAAGATCATTGCCCTTTCGCGCGACGTTGACCTGAAGCTCGACACGCTGTCGACCAGCAGCGATGCGTTGCAGCAGATCCAGGCAAAGGTCCGGCAGTTCGAGGAAATGGGCAAGGCGGTGGAAGGCGGATTCGAAAGGCTGGAGAAGAAGAAAGAGATACTCTCCATCACCTCGGAAGGCGTGGACAGGAACTTCCAGCGGCTGGAGGGCATCGAGCGCTCGCTCCAGGACGCCGACAAGGCCGCCCTCGAGCTTGCCGGCAAGGTCAATTCCCTGCAGTCGGAATACGGCCTTCTTGCGAGCAACAAGAAGGATGCCGAAACCGCTATGGAGACGGTGGGAAAGCTCGGCAGCATCATGGCTGAGCTGGAAGGACGCCTTGAAAAGGCGCAGAGCTCGCGGGAATGGATGGCGCGGACCGAAACGCGCTTCGAGGAAATCGGAAGGCAGGCGCAGGAGCAGGTGAGGTTGCTGGAAAGCATCGTGAAAGCGGAGACGAAGAAGGAAAAAGCCGACCGCGGCGCGCCACCCATGGACAAGCGGGAAACGGTGGTGAAGCTGTCCCACCAGGGATGGTCCGTCCAGGAGATCTCGCGCGTCACGCAGCTGAGCCGGGGCGAGGTGGAGCTCATCCTGGAGCTCGCACCCAAAGTCTGAACGCGAGAGGTGCTGAGCTTTCTTCGGCCCGCGATGCCCTCTCGAAAGTGCTTGACCTGAAGCGGCGGCATCTTTACATTTTCCGTAAACCTATTCTCTCTCCAGGCGGTACTGATGTCGAAGAAAAAGGACCAGGAAGAGGTCTCTGAGGGGTCGCAGAATGCCTTCGCGGCAGGGGGAAAGCCCGGCGCGGGGGGACAGACGCAGGACGCGGAGCCGTCCGGCAGCGCCAATTCTCCGTCCGGGACGGAGCAACCGGCAAATGCCGGTCCCTGCGGCAGCGCGGAAGACCGCATCAAGACCCTGGAGGCGGAGACTGCCGACCTGAAGGACAAGCTGCTCCGCAAGCAGGCTGATTTTGAAAACTATCGCAAGCGGATGCTGCGGGAGAGGGAAGATGCCACCCGCTATTCGAACGCCGCGCTCCTTTCCGACATCATCGGGCTCATCGACGATTTCGAGCGCGCAATAAAGTCCGCTGAGGAGTCGCGCGATTTTCCCACCTTCCTCCAGGGCATCAGCATGATCGAAAAGCAGTTCATCGAGATGCTGGAGAGCCGCTGGGGGCTGAAGCGCTTCTCCTCCGTGGGTGAAGGATTTGATCCCAACCGGCACGAGGCTGTTCTCCGGGTCGAAGGGCCGCCCACGGCAAAGCCCGTGGTCGTGGAGGACTTCCAGAAGGGCTATTTCCTCCACGAGCGCGTGCTGCGCCCCGCCCGGGTGAAGGTGTTGGTGCCAGGCACGGAGCCTGCTACCGGCCCCGGCACGGAGAAGCCTGCCAGGAACGCTCCGGAGGGGTCCGGCGGGTCCGGGACCTAGGGCGCGCGCATGGGAAAGATCATCGGCATAGACCTGGGAACCACCAACTCCTGTGTTGCCGTCATGGAAGGCGGCCAACCCGTGGTGATCCCCAACTCTGAAGGCCAGCGCACCACGCCTTCCATTGTTGCGTTTACCGACAAGGGCGAGCGCCTTGTCGGGCAGCCGGCCAAAAACCAGATGATCACCAATCCCGACAGCACGGTGTACTCCATCAAGCGTTTCATGGGACGACGGTTCGACGAGGTGAAGGCGGAGATCGGCAGGGTTCCGTTCACGGTGAGCGAATCGGGCAATGACGTTCGCGTCCAGATCCGCGACTCACTCTTTTCCCCGCCGGAGATCTC
>PMDT01000042.1 GCA_003154555.1 Spirochaetaceae bacterium | reverse complement strand
TCGAGCAGGAGGATGTCGGGCTTCTGCAAGAGAAGCCGGCAGAGAGCAACGCGTCTCTTCTCCCCTCCCGAGAGCAGGGCGATCTTCATCTCGGGTGACGGGCACCGCAGCGCATCCATCGCCATCTCGAGCCTGCTGTCGAGGTCCCAGCCGCCTTTTGCCTCGAGCTTTTCCTGCACCGCGCCCTGGCGCTCCAGGAGGGCGTTCATTGCGTTGTCGTCCATCGGCTCGCTGAACCGGGCGTTGATCTGCTCGAACTCCTTGAGCAGCTCGACGACTTCGTGGACCCCTTCCTCCACGACTTCCCGCACCGTGGCCTCGGGATCGAGGACGGGTTCCTGCTCCAGGTAGCCGATGGTGTAGCCCGGACTCAGGACGATTTCGCCGCGGTACTCTTTCTCCACCCCTGCCATGATCCGCAGCAGTGTGCTCTTGCCCGATCCGTTCAATCCTATGACGCCGATTTTTGCGCCATAGAAATAGGAGAGAGAGATGTCCTTGATGACCGTCTTCTGGTCGTAGCTCTTGCTGACGCCCATCATTGAATAGATGATGGTATTCGGTTCCTGATCCCTGGCCATTCCTCCGCCCTTCACTTTGCGCCGGATACCATGATGGGCGTCCTGCGCGGACTTCCACGGCCGTCAAGCCTGGGCTGACGGCGCTCCAGCGCGGCGAGGGCGATCTCTACGTCCTCTTCCGCTTCCTGGGGGGTGAGGCACCCCACCGTGATCATGTCGCAGGGGCGGAGGGTCGCGCAAGAGAAGGAGAGTCCCACGAAAGGGCTCACGCGCCCGGCCGCCATCGGCTTGATCGTCATGACCGGCTTGCGCGCGCCCCAGATCAACGAGTTGATATACTCCACCTCCACCTGCATGAGGAAGCCCGCGCAGTTGTAGATCTGGATATATGTCTCCACGTCGTAGCCGTTCAGGTCGGAGAAGACAACGAGCTCGGGCATGTGCGCTGAAAGGCCCGGGATCATGCCATGCTGACGGATCATGGACAGGTAGTCGGGCAGCCGCACGATGGCTTTTGCATTCTTGTTCACCAGCTGTTCCACCGACGAGTGGTGGGGCAGGCAGAAGACAGCCCCGTTGCGCGCGCATTCCGCGATCATCGCCTCGGCCTCCTGCCGCGCCGCGGGATTGTCGTCCACGTTGATGATGGGTGTCTCGATCCTGATGATCCCCTTGCCGCTGCGGTCCTCCGCAAGCTTCACCCCTTGCGCGAGCGGCTCGTTGCCGTGGAGGATCGCCATGATCGTGTCGACGCCGCGGTCGAGAAATGTCGCAACGATGTCCGCCACGGATTCCCGCGTGCAGTTCCGCGCCCGGATGAGGGCATCCGCGGCGGGGCTGGTGTGGCTGTACCCGAGCATCCAGTTCGTGCCAATGATCATCCGTGACAGGGAGACGCCCCCCACGGTGGTTCGTGGAAAAAATGTGCTCACGCGTCGGCTCCTCGCGCATCGGAAAATAGCATGTCGATGCCGCATCGTCTACGCCGCCGTTCCGGATGGAACATGTGTCTCGCGCCGTGGAACAGTTGATGCGTCACGAAGAGTCCGGCAGTCCCATTTCAGGTCTTTTCGTCTCCAAAAACCTGTAACCGAGGCGTCTTCCGCTCGGCACGCTGCTGGCACGCGATTTGCTTCTCCACTTGCATGGCTATGAGAACAATGAACGTCCTTGGCCGTCGACTGAAAGCGCGCAAAGCGACGTCAGGCGATACGCAGGTGTTCGTGGTGGAGGATTCGGGAGAGCTCGTCGCGGTCGTCGTGGACAAGCAGCGGGGCGTCGTGCGGATCCCCCTGGGCGCCACCGGCCCGCGGACGTCGTTCGCTTCCTGCTCACGGGAGTAGCGCCCGAACGCGGGCCGGCTGGCGCGCCCCTGCCGAAGCGACTATAGTGGAGCCCGTCATGAAGGGCGCGCATATCGTCGGCATCGCGGGGGGATCGGGATCGGGAAAAACCACCATCGTCTCCCGTATCACCGAGATCGTGCGCGACTACGCGCTGGTGCCGCAGGATAATTACTACCGGTCCGCCGAGCACCTCACCAACCAGTCCATCACCGAGTTCAACTTCGATCACCCCGACGCCTTCGACAGCGAGCTCCTCTTCGAGCATCTCCAGGCGCTGAAGGATGGCAGCCCCATCCGCATGCCGCAGTACGACTTCGTGCACAACCGCAGGCGGAGCGACACGGTGCTCGTCGAGCCGCGCCGTCTTGTGATCCTGGAAGGCATCATGGTCTTCCACGACAAGCGCATCCGGGACCTCATCGACCTGAAGCTCTANNGAGTTCGTCGAGCCAACGAAGGTCTACGCGGACCTCATCATCCCCGAGGGCGGCTTCAACGAGCGCGCAATGGGGGCGCTGATCCCCTTCCTTACGCAGATCTCCGGATAGCGCCCGTGGGACTGCCCTTATTTGCCCTGGAAAGGTATTTCGCCGTCCATGAGTTCTCCGCGAAGCACCTGCTGTGCTGCTCGGATTGCGAGTCGATAAGCACGGGCGAGCTGCTCGCCATGGAGCCGGGCGCCCAGGAAGGCCTGCTCGGCCTCCGCCTGGGGTACACGGAGAGTCCGGGCAGCCCCTCGCTGCGGCGGGAGATTGCGCGCACCTATCGCTTCATGGCGCCGGAGAATGTGCTCGTATGCACGGGCGCCGAGGAAGCCATCTACCTCTTCATGCACGCGGCACTCGGGCGCGGGGATCACATCGTCGTGCAAGCGCCCTGTTACCAGTCGCTCGCCGCTGTCGCGGGCTCGCTCGGTTGCAAGGTCTCCCGCTGGGAGGCCCGCGAGGAGGACGGCTGGGCGCCGGACCTCCGCGCCCTTCGAACGCTCGTCACACGGCGGACGAAAGTCATCGTCGTCAACTCGCCCCACAACCCCACGGGGTATCATATGCCGGAGACAATGCAGCGGGAAATCGTCGAGCTCGCGGAGAACCGGGGGATCGCGCTTTTCTCCGACGAGGTCTACCGGGGCCTGGAGCAACGACCTTCCGATCGTCTGCCCGGCGCCTGTGACCTCGGCGAAAAGACAGTTTCGCTCGGCGTCATGTCCAAGACGTACGGTCTGGCGGGCCTGCGCATCGGCTGGCTGGCCACCCGGGACAAGGCCCTCCTGGCGCGCGTCGCGGCCATGAAGGATTACACGACAATCTGCGCCAGCGCTCCCAGCGAGCTTCTGGCAGAGATCGCGCTGCGGCGCGCGGAGGAGCTCGCGGCGCGCAATCGCGCGATCATCGACGCCAACCTCGCGCTCCTGGACGGATTCTTCGGCAAACGCGCGGATCTCTTCTCGTGGAAGCGCCCGATGGCAGGTCCCATAGGCTTTCCCCGGCTGCTCGTCGGCAAGGTGGATGGCTTCTGCGACACGCTGGTCCGGACGAGCGGCGTCCTCCTCCTCCCCGGAACCGTCTACCAGGACAGCGGGAACCATTTCCGGATCGGCTTCGGCCGCGCGAATATGCCGGAGGCGCTGCGGGAGCTGGAAACTTTTCTCGAAAAGCATCAACTGTGACCGGTCGGTCGTCCCGTCCGGGTCGCGCGATTGCTCAGGTTGCCTTGTCTCGCGCGCGGGGCCAGTTGACCTTCGCGGGTATTCTTCCTAGACTCCCCTCCACAGGGAAGGTTGCAGCGATGAGCCTTCCCCATTCCACCCGAGACATGGAGAAGTGCATCCTATGGCCAAACTGACAGGCAAGGTCCTGATAGCGCAGGGGGGCGGCCCTACGGCGGTCATCAACCAGTCCCTCGTGGGCGCGGTCCTCGAATCGCGGAAGTTCTTTGAGGTGACGCGGGTTTACGGCGCCACGAATGGGGTGCGCGGCATCGTCAATGAGGACTTCCTCGATCTGTCGCAGGAAACGACGCACAACCTGGAGCAGGTCGCGATGACACCATCCAGCGCGCTTCTCTCCACCCGCGACAAGCCCGACGACGCATATTGCCGGGAGATATTCAAGGTCTGCCAGGCGCACGACGTGCGCTATTTCTTCTACATCGGCGGCAACGACAGCGCGGACACGGTCCGCATCGTGAACAGCAACGCCGAATCCGCGGGCTACGACATGCGCTGCATCCATATTCCCAAGACAGTCGACAATGACCTTGTCGTGAACGACCACACGCCCGGTTTCGGCTCCGCGGCCCGCTACGTCGCGCAGGCTTTCATGGGCTACAACCTCGACAACCGCGCGCTCCCCGGCGTCTTCATCGGCGTCGTCATGGGCCGTAACGCGGGATTCCTCACCGCCGCGGCGAGTCTCGGGCGCAAATACGAGGACGACGGACCGCACCTCGTCTACGTGCCGGAGAGGCCCTTCTCCGAGCAGCAGTTCCTTGGCGACGTGAAGGCGGTCATGGCGAAGCACGGTCGGTGCCTCATTTCCGTGAGCGAAGGGGTGAAAGACAAGGACGGCAGGCCTTTCATGACGCGGCTCACCGGGAGCAAGGAGGCCGACGCGCATGGCAATGTGCAGCTCTCCGGATCCGGGGCCCTCGGCGACATGCTCTCCGATCTCGTCAAGGAGAAGCTCGCGATCAAGCGCGTGCGCGCGGATACGCTCGGCTACGCGCAGCGCTCCTATCTCGGTGTGGTCTCCGACGTGGACGGACACGAGGCGCGCGAGGTCGGGGAAAAGGCGGCGCAGTTCGCGATCTGGCACGATCAGGACGGGTCGATCACGATCCAGCGCACTGGCAACTACTCCGTCGACTATCGCCTGGTGCCCCTGGAGCAGATCGCGGCCCTGACAAAGACCATGCCCCCGGAGTTCCTCAATAAGGACGGCAATGACACGACGTGGGAGTTCTTCAACTACGCGCGGCCTCTGCTCGGTTCGGGATTCCCCAACGTGCATCGTATCCGCGCCCCCCGCGTGGCGAAGATCCTGAAAAACGGAAGGTAGCGCCATCTTTTTCATTGCGCCCGCCCGATTCATCGGGTAAGCTCGACCGGGATGGAAGCAAAAACGGGCCCCGTGACAATCACCCGGCGCAGACGCTGGGGGGATCGCTACGACGGAAGGCGCCTGCGGACGATCGACCCGTTTACCCAGATCGCCCCGTACATCATGCGCACGCGATCGGATGCACAGGTCCAGTTCGAGGACCGCATCGAGATCGGCAGGGTGCAGAAATGGCTGCGCGTGCAGCGTGACCAGGGCCGCGCCGACATGGGCTTCCTGCACGTGCTTATCGCGGCGATCGTGCGCACCCTTTCACAGAAGCCGGGGCTGAACAGGTTCGTGGCAGGGCAGCGGATCTATGCGCGGAACGAGATCCAGATCTCCCTCGCGCTGAAGAAGAAGATGTCGGAGGACAGCCCCGAGACAACCATCAAGATCTCATTCCCTCCCACGGACACGATCCTGGACGTTGCGAAACGCATCAACGAGGCGCTGGACGCGAACAAGGAGGCTTCCTCCAGCAACGACACGGACAAGACGGCGCGCCTTTTCATGCTCGTCCCCGGGTTCATGGTACGCATGCTTCTGTGGTTCGTGCGCGCCACCGATTTCCACGGGAAGCTCCCACGGGCAATCCACCGGGCGAGCCCTTTCCATACAAGCGTCTTCGTCACCGACCTGGGGTCGCTGGGGATCCAGCCCATCTATCATCACATCTACGACCTGGGGACAACCTCGCTGTTTGTCGCCTTCGGCGGCAAGGACCGGGTACGGGAATTGGACCGTGAGGGACGTCTTGTTGAGAGGCGCTATATCGGGCTGAAAGTGGTCGGTGACGAGCGCATCTGCGACGGCTACTATTTCGCAAGCGCGGTGCGTTACTTCTTCACGCTGCTCAAGGACCCCGCCCAGCTGGAGAACCCCCCCGCGCTCGTCGTGCAGGACCAGGAATAGACCGGCCACGCCGGCCACCGTACCCGGTGGCATTCGNNCTATCTCAGCGCCGATTGCCGAGGATGAATCCCCCCAGACCGCCCAGGATCGAACCTTCGTCCTTGCCGCCGGGCCGCAGCGATGCGTTCTGCATCACGCGGTGAGCCAGCCGGGAAAAGGGCAGGCTCTGCAGGTATACGAGCCCGGTTCCGCTCAGGGACGCCAGGAACAGACCTTCCCCGCCGAACAACATCGACTTGAGATTGCCCGCCTGCGTGATGTCATACGAGATGCCGTCGGTGAATCCGACCAGGCAACCGGTGTCCACCAGGAGGCGCCCGCCGGAAAGCTCCTTTCGCACCACCATGCCGCCCGCATGGAGAAAGGCCTTGCCCTGCCCGCGCAGGCGCTCCAGGACGAAGCCTTCGCCGCCGAAGACGCCGACGCCGATATTCTTCGTGAAAGTGATATCCAGCGCGGTGCCTTTTGCCGCGCAGAGAAAGGAGCTCTTCTGGCAGGTGAATTGTCCCCCGAGCATGCCCAGGTCCAGTGGTATGATCTTGCCCGGGTAAGGCGCCGCGAAAGCGACCGTCCGCCGGGAATCCGTGTCGTTCCTGAAATGGGTGAGGAAAAGCGAAACCCCGGCGATGACGCGTTTGCCGGCGCCGAGGGCCTGCTCCCAGAAATCGCCCGGGGGCCGCGAGCCATCACCAAGCACCGACTCGTAGGAGATGCCGTCGTCCATGTAATTCATGGCGCCGGCTTCCGCGATCACCGTCTGCCCGGGAGAAAGTGCGATCTCGATGATCTGCATGTCGTCGCCGAGTATCTTGTACTCGATATCATCCGCCATGCGCGCATGCTCCTCCATGCCCCGCGCGCTGTCAAGAAGTCCCCTTTATCCGATGCGCGGCGGGCTTTCTCTCACTTCCACGCGACTGGACTCTTCAAGTCCCCAACCGCTTTCCCGTTTCACGCATCCGGTCAACACGATAAGGTCCCCGCGTTTCAGCGCAAAGAAGGGCTTCACCCCTGCCCCCGGGCAATCCTTTCGTGCTGAAAGCGCGAATCGTCCGATCGGGCCGCAGACCAGGTACCGGATCCGCCCGCTCTTTGAGAGAAGCGGCTCCGAGACGACCCGGTAGAGGCCGCCGTCGGGCGAAGAATCCAGCGACGCGGCGGTGACCGCGGGGGTCAGGACCGCTGCCGTGCCCTGCGGCCTCCGCAGCACGAACCACGCCATCCGCAGCGTCTCCCGGCCGATACGCGCGGCGTGCGCGAGCCTTTCCATATCCGGGACGGGGGTCCAGTCGAACTCGCCATGACAGGTGCCTTCGGGCAGGGCAGGGCAATTCGATTGCCAGATGCAGGGCATCTCGACGACGAATCCCGCACGCGCAAGCCCATCCCGCACCATGATGGCCTCCTGCGCGGTCTTCATGAGCGCAGGCTCGACGATAAGGAACCGGCCGCCCGGTTGCAGGCTGCTGGCGAGTCTCTGGAGGAAGGAAACGCGAAGGGAAATGCGGTCCGCGTGACCCGCCCACAGCTCATTCAGGGTATGGCCCAAAGCGATCACATCGAAACGGCCCTCGGGGATGCCCGTCGTCTTCGTTGCGTCCCATTCGCGGGTCCGCAGGGAATGGCCGCGCTCCGCCGCGATCCTTCGGGCAAGAGCCAAAGCCGCGCTGCTCCTGTCGCACGCGGTCACATTGGGCACGCCTGCGTCCAGCAGGGCCAGGGAGAAGGCGCCGGGGCCGGCGCCCACGTCAAGCGCCGAGGTGATCGATGCTCCTTCCCTCGCACGCTGCATCATCTCGAGGCAGAGCCGTGCCTGGGCGTAGGAGATGGGCCAGAAATGCAGGAGATAGGCGCCGAGAAGATCGGGCCTGCTGAGGTAACGCTCCCCCGCGAGGGTTCTTTCCCGCGTGAAGCCGTGCGACAGCTCCTTCACCCGCGGAGCGACGCCGAGCATTTCTTCGCGGCTCAGGGAGCGCTGCGCGGTGCCTCCCGCGGTGGTCTTCCTTCGGCCGCCCGCACCGGATCTCCAGATCGAGACGAGCGTGGGGTAGAGGTCGTGTGGGATCTCGATGCGCGACGTGACCCATGCATAGCCGCCGCCCGCCCTGGTGTCAAGGCGGCCGCCCGCCGTCCCTGTATCCGGAGGGCTGTGCGGCGATTCCTCGCGTGCTATATTCAAGCGGAAGCCGTACGATGCAGGTTTTCATGTCAAAAACATCATTGGAGGAGGGCTGCGTATGAAAACAAATTTCGAGTTTACGCTGCGCGGGAAAGACTGGTTCGGCCCCTTTATCGGCTACTGGGTCGTCGTCCTGCTGTTAAACACTCCGACTGTGATCGCCAACCGCATGATGCAAGCAGGCAGGACCCCGAACGCGGGATACGTCGTCCTCCAGCTCGTGATCGCGGTCGCATCCGTCATCCTCGCTGCGGTTTTCGTCATCATATTCCTCAGGATCTTTCTCCCGAAGTTCTCCGTCGGGGGAAAGGCGTTCGCCTTCAAGGGCTCCATCGGGAAGTACATCGGCCTCAATATCGGTGGCGCCCTTCTTACCATCATCACTCTTTCAATCTATTTCCCGTGGTACATCCGCAACATCGTCGCCTACATGGCCTCGGAAACGACCTTCGATGGGGCAAACCCGTCTTTCGAGGGGAAGGGTGGAACGCTCTTCAAGTACTACCTGCTCTCCCTGCTGGTTCCCATCGTGGTGCTCGTCATCATTTTGGGTATTATTTTCGGCGTCACGATGGCAATCGGCGCCAGTACGGCGGCCGGCGCGCTTTCCACGATCATCATCATCGTCGTGTTCCTGCTTTTTGTTCCCTTCCTCTATCTGCTCTACAAGTGGTACGTGAACATCCGCTGGAATGACGTGACCATCACCTGGAAGACGTCATTCTGGCCCTCGTGTGGCTTCGTCCTTGGCCAGCTTCTCCTGACGGCGATCACGGCGACGATCTACTGGCCGGCGGCTTTTCTCAGGATCTACCGGTACTTCACCGATAAGACCGTCCTTGCCAGGAGCGGCGTGGAAACAGGCAGGCTGGGATTCGAGGGGGACATTGGCAAGGGCTACCGCCTGATCTGGGGGCAGTCGCTTCTTTCAGTCATCACGCTGGGGATCTACATCCCATGGGCGTGGGCGAATATCGGCCGCTGGCTGCTGGGCGCCACGTATCACCAGGAGTCAGCAGCACTACCGCCGGCATAGCTTTCGTTCACGGCACCTGCCGGTGCCTGCAGGCGCGGGGAAGGCGCTACCGCGAGGGGCGCCTTCCGCCGAGGCCGAACAGCTTTCTCTCCTTGATGACCCGCGCCGCCTGCGCGGGCACGAGCGCCTCCCACGCGGGGTCGCCCGCCTGCAGCAGCGCAAGCACCTCACGCGGCATCAGGTCTTCACCCGCTTCCCTGTGCACCGGGATCTGCTCCACGTACCCGTTTTCCAGCATGTACGCGTACAGGTGTGTCAGGCGCCCCGGCACCTTGAAGCTTTCCGCCGTCACCATTTCGCCGGTTTCCCTGCTGCGCCAGGGGTGCACGTACAGCCGGACCGGTCCTCCGAGCAGCCGACCGAGCGCTTCAAGAATGCCGCCGTCGAGGTCCTGGTAGTGACGCTCTTCCAGTATCTGCGACAGCGTGGGCACCCCGAGCACCATTCCTATCCGCTCCGCGGTGTAGCGACGGAGGTAGGTGGTGACGTTATGGAAGCGCGAATAGTTCGACACCATCACCGTCATACCCAGCGCGCGGAGCGTGTCCATCCGGGCCAGGAAATCCTCGTGCTCGACGCGCTCGCCGAGGGTCATGAGGTTGCGGAGCGTCATTTCAAGAAGCACCACTGGCTCCGCGGCACCCGGCGCAAGCTCCGCCTTCATGCGGGCCAGGGGCAGCTCGAGCATCGCGAGGGTGAGCTTCGTGACGGGACGGAAGCTGCCCCGCTCAATGAGCACCGACCGGCCGTGCAGAAGCTCGGCCGGCTCCACCACTTCACCGTCCGGGGCGAATAGTGCTGCGTTCGTCAGGCGCTGCTCCACGAGCTGGAGGCTCATCAACCTGTTGTCGACGCCGCTGAACAGCGGCCCGGAGAGTCGGATCATGTCCACTTCCATGCGGTCCCGGGTCAACCCGTCCATGAGCGAACCGATGAGCACATCCGGCTTGGCGTTGTCATAGAAGGCGGCAGAGATCAAGTTCACGCCGAGGATGCCCAGCGCCTCCTGCTGGCGCGCGTTTTCATCGTCCCACATGCGCGCGTGCACGATGATCTCCGACGCACGGCCCCGCGGCTCCGCCTGGAATCGTATGCCCAGCCACCCGTGGCCTTCGTCGTGGCGCGTCCAGCTTCGGGTGGCCACGGTGTCGGCGAAGACGAAGAACTTCGTCGAATCGCCGCGCCCGGCGTCCAGGCGCTCCAGGAGGAGCGACCATTCGTGGTCGAGCATCGACTGGAGGCGCTGCCGGCTCACGTAGCGCTGCGCAGCCCCGTAGATCGCGTCGGAGACGGCCATGTCATAGGCGGACATCGTCTTTGCCACGGAGCCGGCCGCGCCGCCGACGTGGAAGAACCAGCGGGCCACCTCCTGCCCGGCGCCGATCTCGGCAAAGGTGCCATAGCGGGCAGCGTCGATATTGATGCGTAGGGCCTTGTCGTGGGTGCTGAGCACATTTTCTGCCATGAGCTATAGTATGCATGCAGCGGAGGCATGAATGAAGAGCAATGTGGGAAGCGGTGACCGGGGCATCACGAGCCTCCTGAGCGGGGAACGCGTGCCGAAGAGTCATGAGCGGATCGAGGCATGTGGTGAGCTGGACGAGCTCACGTCCGTCCTCGGAGCGTTCGCATCGTCGCTTCCGATGGACGAAAAAGTGATCCGCGCGGAGATCCAGGCGATACAGGCCGAGCTTCTCCACATCGGCGCGTGGGTTGCCGTGCAGCCCGGCGGCGCCGGCGCAAAGGGATTGCGTGCCGTGGAAGAAGGTCCCCTCGCGGACCTGGAGGCATCCATCGACAGGATGGAACGGGAGCTGCCCCCGCTGCAGAGCTTCATCCTCCCCGGCGGTACGCCGTCTGCATCCTGGGCTCATGTCGCGCGCACGGTCTGCCGGAGGGCGGAGCGTCGCGTCATCGCGGTGAGCGGCGAATCGATGCAGGGACCGATTCTCCCCTACCTGAACAGGATCTCCACGTATCTTTTCGTCCTTGCACGCCTGTGCAACCGGAGGCAGGGGACGGTCGAGACGTCGTGGAAGGGATGAGCGGCGGCATCGAAGCGACCTTTCAAACGTCGATCGTCGGCAGGACCTGGCTCACGCCACGGACCTTTTTTCTGGCACTCGAACGGCCACAGGGCTTCGTCTTTACGCCGGGCCAGAGCATCAG
>PMDT01000055.1 GCA_003154555.1 Spirochaetaceae bacterium | reverse complement strand
CTGAGATGTCGTATTCGAGGCAGGAAGTCCCCAGGACGATTGCATTCACGATCAGGTCGCCGTCCAGCGCGCCGCAGGTGCCCGAATCCACCACGAGGTCGGGCTGGTAGTGCGCGATACCGGCCACTGTTCCTGCCGCCGCGCGCGCCTTTGCGGGGCCGGTTGCCATCGCCATGATGTCAACATTGCCCACCGAGCCGCGCGCTGTCCGACAACCAAGGACGGGTTCGGAGTCGCGCAGGGACAGGGCGGTGCGGCACGTGGTGTATTNNAAGGAAAGGAGGTGAAACTTGCCCCGAACGAATCTAGATTCCGTCTTGTCTCTATACAGTAAACACCTTTTTTTCTTTTTGGTTACACCGCCGCATGCATTTTCCCGTTCAGAACGGCGGAACATGCTTTACAAGTGGAGGTGCCCCCTGCGGATGCCCAGGGCGACAGCCTCCGCCCTGTTAGTGACGCCCAGCTTCTGGTAGATCGACGAAGTGTGGAACTTCACCGTATTGCTGCTGATGCCAAGATCGTCGGCGATCTGTTTGTTGGCCATGCCGGCCGCCATTTCCTCCAGCACCTCGATCTCGCGCCGCGTGAGGGGCTCTTCCCCCTCATCGCGCTGAGGCCGGGTCGCGGGGCCGATCAGCAGGTCGGCCCCCTGTTCTGCTGCATCCACGATCTCGATCTCCCCGCTCCTGGAAAGCAGCGAGGTGAGGAGCGCGCGCGAGGCCTCGTCTGCCCCGTTGATTGCGACCCTGATCACGGCCAGGCCTCAGGAGGCTGCCGCGACGGTGACCGAAAGGGTCTTGAGAGCCCCACCGCGGAGAAGCTCCACCGGCAGGCTGCGCCCGATGGTCGCGTCAGTGAGCAGGCCGATCAGCGTCTGGTGGCTTTCGATCGCGGTGCCGTCGAAACGCACAAGGATGTCGCCGATCATCAGGCCCGCGGCCGCCGCCGGGCTCTTCTCTTCCACGCCGACAAGGAGAAGGCCGGCCTGCTGTCCCTTGATCAGGCCTCGCAGCGATTCGGGGATTTCCACCTCCTGGCTGCGGATCCCCAGCTGTCCCCGCTTGATGCTGCCGTGCGCCTCTATCCGGGCGGCGGTGTCCAGCGCGAGGCCGGCCGGAATCACCAGCTCAAGGCCGAAACGCACGCCGAAGACGTGGATCCCCATGAGCCTGCCTTCCGTGTCGACGACCGGGCTGCCGGTGAACCCTGGCGCGCGCGCGGGATCGAGCTGGTAGTACGATTCGATCACCCCGCCCTTCCAGAAAGGAAGCCGCTTCCCTGCTGCTCCGACGATCCCGAAGGCCGCGTTGACGCCGTCGAACGACGTGCGGGTGACCGAAAGGGCGATGTCCCCCACNNCGGTCGCGGGTGCCTCCGCGGCCTGTCCTTCCACCCGGACCACCGCGAGGTCGCGGATCGGGTCCCTCCCCGCCAGGGAGCCCGTGACCTTCTCACCCGAAGGCAGCGTCACCTTTATTTCCTGCTCGCGCTCGACGGCGTGCTGCGACGTGAGAATGAGACCCTTTGCATACAGGATGCCCGCGGACGGCCGTCTCCTGCGCGCATCGATCATTACCGTGTAGAGGCCCGCCTTGCGCACGGCCTCGGAATATCCCTTTGCCAGATCCTGAACTGCCATTATCTCACTCCTTGGGTGATAAGATACCCACGATACGCCTTCGCACGTACCGCCCGTTCGGGCAGTATATTAGGGCCTGAAAAGGAGGATGCGCATGGATGCAAGGGCGAACAAGGTGGCGATCGTCGGCGCGGGATCGGTGGGCGCCACCCTTGCGTACAATCTCTCCCTCAAGGGCGCGGTGACGGAGATCACGCTCATCGATTCGAACAGGGAAAAGGCGGAGGCGGAGATACTCGACATCAGCCAGGGCGCCTCCCTGGGACGATCTTTCAAGATCGAAGCCACGGACTACAGCGGATGCAGGGACAGCGACATCGCCATCATCACGGCGGGGGCCCGCCAGAAGCCGGGGGAGTCCCGGGTCGACCTTCTCGAACGGAACGTCGGCATCGTCAAGAGCATCGTGCATGCGGCCCTGGACGCCGGCTTCGCGGGCATCTTCCTCATCATCACCAACCCCGTCGACGTGTTGACGTGGGTGGCATACAAGGAGAGCGGATTCCCCTCCGGGCGCGTGATCGGCTCCGGGACGACGCTCGACTCGGCGCGCCTGCGGGAATACGTCGCGCGTCATTGCCGCATCAATCCGCAGAATATACACGGCTACGTCCTGGGCGAGCACGGTGACACCTCGTTCCCCGCGTGGTCCCTGCTCACGATCGGCGGCATCCACTTCGACGACTTCTGCCCCGTCTGTGGCGCCTGCGAGGAGATGGGCGATTTCAAGAAGAACGCGGCCGAAGAAATACGTCGCACCGCGTACAAGATCATCGAGGCCAAGGGCTCCACCTGCTACGCCATCGCCCAGGCGGGGTCCCTGATCGTTGAATCGATCGTCCGGGACGAAAGGCGCATCCTCCCGGTATCCACCGCGCGGACCGATTTCCACGGCATTCCGCACACGGCGTTCAGCTTTCCCACGATCGTGAGCAAGGGCGGCGTCGTCCAGGTGCTCGATTACACGCTGCCGGAGGACGAGCAACGGATGCTCATGACCTCCGCGCGATTCGTCGGGGAGAATATCGGAAAGGCCGGTTACTGACGCGCTGACAGCGCGACGGGGCGGACTTTTCTGGATTTTGTTGACAGCGTGGCACCGGCGCACTAGTATCGACGCCATGAAAGAACGCCGCAGACGACAGCTGTCGGAGTATTTCCGGCACAAGCTCCTCACCGACACCATCCCGTTCTGGACATCGCACGCCATCGACAGGACGCACGGCGGCTTCACCACGCAGCTCGACCGCAAGGGCAACATCCTGAGCGGCGACAAGCCGATGTGGGTGCAGGGCAGGTTCACCTGGACGCTGTCACGGCTCTACAACAGCCTCGAGCGCCGGGAGGAGTGGCTGGCCCTTGCGAAGCACGGGATCGACTTCATCTCCCGTTACGGGTTCGACGCGGATGGCAGGGTGTTCTTTGCGGTGACCCGCGACGGCAGGCCCCTGCGCAAGAGGCGTTACCTGTTCGCCGAGGTCTTCGCGGTGCTCGCATTTGCCGAATACGCACGCGCGTCGGGTGATGCGCAGGCACTCGCACGCGCCCGCCAGATCCTGTCGCTCATCCAGACGCTTGCCGGCCGCCCCTGGACCGAGCCCGGCGCGCTCGAGCCGAAGGTGAATCCCGCCGTGCGGCCCATGCGCGGGCATTCGATGACCATGATCCTCATCAACACGCTCCAGGTTCTGCGCGACGCCGATACGTCGAGCACTCCCCTGCCCTATGATGCCCTGATCGACGCGCAGATCGACGAGATCTTCCGCTACTTTGTAAAGCCGGACATGAAGCTCCTCCTCGAAACAGTCGGTCCTGCCGGCGAATACCTGGGCGACAGCCCCGAGGGCCGGTGCGTGAACCCCGGGCATGCTCTTGAAACCGCGTGGTTCGTCCTTGCCGAGGCGCGCCGCCGTGGTGATGCCGCGCTCACCGCGCGCACGCTCCCGATCATCGACTGGTCGCTCGATGCGGGGTGGGACAGGCGGCACGGCGGCATCCTCTATTTCGTGGACGCGGAGGGCAGGCAGCCCGTGCAATACGAATGGGACATGAAGCTGTGGTGGGTGCACAACGAGGCGCTCTACGCCGTGCTTCTGGCCCACATCATGACGGGTGAAAAGAAATACGAACAGTGGTTCGAGAAGATCCTCTCATGGTCTCTCGCACGCTTTCCCGACGCCACCTGTGGGGAATGGTACGGCTACCTGCACCGGGACGGNNCTCGCGGCCTTTTCGGCGGCCCGTCGAGGGCCGCCGGGACGGGCGACTTGCTGTCGCGGCGGACTCGGTCCATAGTGGCTGCGCAAATGCCGCGGATTACCGCAGCCGCTGCGGGAATCAGGGGGAATCGATTTGACCAACAAGGAACGCGTCTCTGCATCGCTCGCTCACCGGCAGCCCGACCGTATCCCCTACCATGTTACCTTTACCGAGCCTGCCCGCGCACGCATGGCCGAGTTTTATAGCGACCGGGATTTCGAGTCCACGCTCGGCAATTGCCTCCAGATCCTCACCACCGAGGCTCCCGGAAGCTGGCGGGAAATGACCCCCGGCATCTGGGAGGACCAGTTCGGAGNNCGCCGACTACCCGCGGCGGATCGCCGCGGCGCCGGACGCCTTCCAGGTCGCCGATCTCGGGTTCAGCCTCTTCGAGCGCGCGTGGACTCTTGCCGGCATGGAGAGCTTCCTCATGGCGATGGTGGATGACACCAGCTTCGCCCACGCGCTCCTGGACCGGATCCTCGATTTCAATCTGCGCATCATCGACCGGGCATGCGCGCTGCCCATCGATGCGATGATGTTCGGCGACGACTGGGGCTCCC
>PMDT01000253.1 GCA_003154555.1 Spirochaetaceae bacterium | reverse complement strand
GTGCTTCCCAAGGTGGCGACCGGCGGATTCTCATGGTCGCCGCTGCGGCCCTGGACCATGGCCGTCGACTTCAACTATCCGTTCAACTTCGCGTGGGAGCCGCCCGCGGAGCTTTGGAGCCTCGCGGTCGGAACCACCGTCTCCATAACGGACTTCCTGTCGGTCCAGGGTGGCATGCTCTGGAAGGCCGACTCCCCGCGCATCAGTATCGGTGCAGCACTGAACCTGGGGAGCATCGCCCTGACGATGAATTACAACCTGGACATGAGCGCGTCTCTCAACCCGCTGGACCAGTTCAGCGTGCAGGCGAAATTCTATCTTGGCGACTCCGGTCGGAGGTCCCTCGTCCAGGAAGCCGATTCGCTGTACCTGCAGGGCGTCGAGGAATTCGCCAACGGCAACCTCGCCAAGGCCATCTCGCTGTGGGAGCAGGTTCTTCAGCTCGATCCGAAATACCTGCCGGCCGCGGACAATATCAGGACTGCAAAGCAGACAATGGCCCTCCAGGAACAGCTGCAGAGTGTCATCACAAAGTAGCCGCGCCGTGGACGACGGGGCTCACCTGGAAGCACTGGAGCACCCCATCCCGGAGCAGACACTCCGCCGGATCCCGCTCTACCACCAGATCCTCGCCGAGATGCAGGCGCGGGGCGAGGCCTACGTTTCCTCACGGCACCTCGCTCAGTTCTTCCGCATCGACGATACGCAGGTCCGCAAGGACGTCTCTCTCATCGGGTACAAGGGCAAGCCGAAGGCGGGATACTCGATTCTCGGCCTGAAAAAGGCGATCGAGGAGTTTCTTGGCATCAACTATGAGAACACGGCCATCCTGATCGGGGCCGGTCGCCTGGGCTCCGCACTCAGCCAGTATCCAGGCCTCGCGCAATACGGCCTGCGCCTGGTGGCCATCTTCGACAATGACCCCGCCCGCACGGGCAGCGTTCTCGGCGCCTTCACCATCCTTCCGATGGAATCGCTTCAGAGGGTCGTGCGCAGTTTCGACGTCGGAATCGCGATCGTCTGCGTGCCGAAGGACGCAGCGCAGTCCGTGGCGGGCCGGATCGTTTCACTGGGCATCAAGGCGATCTGGAACTTCTCTCCCACGCAGCTCGCCGTGCCTTCCGACGTCATCGTGCGCAGCGAAAACATCGCCCTGGGCCTGGCGATCCTGTCCCACTACCTCAAGCGCCGAAAAAAAGACGACAGCGCGGCAGCCGCGACCGCGCGCCAGAATCCGCCGCAGAAGCTCATCGAGATCCTGGCGCATTTTCAGCCCAAGCGCGAGTCTTTGGTCCAGATACTGGAAGACACGCAGAAGGCCTTCGGGTATGTCTCGCGCGATTCCATCGGCCATATTTCCGATTTCCTCAACATCAGCCGCGAAAGTGTCCTGGAGACGGCGTCATTCTACCCCGTCTTCCGCATGGATCCCCCGGCCCGCTACCGCATTTCCCTCTGTCGCGGGGAGAATTGCGCGCGCAAAGGCGCCGTCGAGTTCCTCGAAGCCATAGCAAAAGAGCTGCACATCGTGGACGGCGAAACGACCCCGGACGGCCTGTTTTCTCTCGAGCTTGTACCCTGCAGGGGACTCTGCTCCGACGCTCCCACCGTGACCGTGAATGAGAAAGTGCTGGACGTGAAGACCGTTGACGCGCTGGTGCGCGAGCTTTCGGCGCTTGCGCACAGTCAGAACCCATCCTGAGCGGCACCAGCGGAAACACCTCGTGTCGGTTCTTGACACGACCGCTCCGGCCATCAACACTTTCGCCGATGTCAAGCGAAGCAGCGGCCTCCTTCGAGAGGCTTTTCTCCATAATCCAGCGCCTCCGCGGACCTGACGGCTGCCCCTGGGACAAGGAACAGAGCCCGCGCACTCTCCGGCCCAGCCTCCTTGAAGAGGCATGGGAATGCATCAGTGCCATCGACAATGGCGACGATGCAAACATGGAGGAGGAGCTTGGCGACCTCTACCTCCTCGTGACGATGATGGCATGGATGAAGGAGCAGGAAGGCTCTTTCTCCGTGAGCTCCGCGCTTGCCCACATTTCCGACAAGCTCGTGCGTCGGCATCCCCACGTCTTCGGCACGTCCGCGGCGACGAGCGTCGAACAGGTCCTCACGCAATGGGACGCCATCAAGGCGCACGAAAAGGCATCCCGCGGAGAGCCTGGGCCGGCATCCGCGCTGGACCGTGTGTCCGTTTCTCTTCCGCCGCTCGAGAGATCCGTTGAGCTCCAGAAAAAGGCTGCCAAGGTCGGCTTCGACTGGCCGGACCCGGCGCCGGTCTGGGGCAAGATCGACGAGGAGCTCCACGAGCTGCGGGAGGCGCTTGCCGGTCATGACGAGCGCAGGATTGAGGAGGAAGCTGGCGATCTGCTCTTTTCGGTCGTGAACCTGTCGCGGCTGCTCAAAATATCTCCCGAAACAGCTCTTCACCGCACCAATATGAAGTTCGAGCGCCGCTTCCGCGAGGTTGAGAGGAGATGCGCCGCCCGCGGCATCGCACCTGCCGACGCGGGACTGGAGCTGCTGGACAGCCTCTGGAACGAAGTGAAGTCTCAGGAAGCCGGGGCGCCGTCCGCAGAGGATCCTGCCAGCACGGCGAAATAGCTGACAGGCGCGCCATCCCTTCCGGCAGCCCAGGTTGCAGTCCGTCGTGCCAGCGAGCTCTCCCACGTGCCTTCCGCCTCCAGCGCCTTGCGAATTGACGGCCCGGTAGACGGCAGGCGCAGCCTGCGCACGCTGCCGGATGCATCGACGACGTCGAAGTCCGAGCCCCAGTAGAGCGCCATGAGCGAGCGCCGCCGCGCCCCCAGGAGAACGGGAGCCATGTTCTCCACGCGCGTGAGTCGGAGGCCCTCCGGCAGGCTTCGATTCAGACGGACAACGAAAGCTTCAGCAGTGTCGAAATCATGCAGGTCCAGTGCTGCGATCTCCTGGTCAGATCCCAGCCCCAGGCTGAGCGGGTTGGCGAATTCCAGCCGGGGCTTGGGATTGTACCCTTCCGTGAAACGCGCGGCATACCCGGCGCGCGCCACCGCCCGCTCGAAGACGGTCATCAGGTCGAGGTGGGAGATGTAGACCGCCGTGCCCTGCTTTGTGTAGCTGAACATGACCCGCGTCCATTCGGTCCGCGGCGCGGGGGAAACGGGCGTTGCCGGCTCCTCAGTCGCGGTCGAAGGCGCATGCACCATCGGCCCCTCGGCCACGACGCTCGTGGAAAGGCCCAGGGAAATTGATTCCCAGGGAAGCGCTTCATCCCCCGCCCGCGGCCTGCACGTCTCTGCGATCGGATCCCAGCCAGCCGCCGCTATCGCCTCCCGCCAGACGTCCAGCCGTATGTGCTCTTCCCACGCGTCGAGCCGCGCGCCGCGTCGGTAGGCGTCAAGCACGAGGTCCCCTGCCCGTTCACTGCCGCGGGAGACTATCCCCTCCAGGAGCGCCAGGATGGGCGCATGGTAGCCGATTTTGAAGCCGTCACCGGCAAGACCTTTTTTGACCGCCATGATCCGGTTCATTGCGCGGCTCTCATCGAGCTGGGCCGCGCGTTCCCAGGGTGTGTGCGGCTTGGGGATGAAAGCGGCAATGTTCACATTGAGGCTCATGCGGGTAGCCTCCCGCACGGCGCGGAGGAACTCGATGATTGGCGTGGCCTCGTCCNNTGAAGTAGAACTTCGCCGCCTTCCATCCCTGCGTGCGCGCCTCTTGCAGCAGGCCGATCACCTTCTCCCGCGTGACGAGCTTTCTCACCTCTCTCTGCCATTCCGGGCGCGCAGTTTCCACGGCGAATGTGAGCCCGCTCTTGCGCACTTCCGAAATCTCTTTCAAGAGCGCGAGACTGAGCGAGTCCACGCGGAGTGACGGCAGGGAGAAGGAGACCTTGCGCGCGGCGTAGGCGACATTCAAGTCACGGACGAGCCCATGGATGTCACGAAAATCCCCCGAGGAAAGAGACGAAAGGGTAATCTGTCGGTAGCCGGCCTCCTCCACCAGAGCACGTACCTCGTTTCGGATCATTGACGTGCTTTTCAGCCGGCCGGGACGGTAGAGGACTGTCGCATGACAGAACCTGCACGCGTTCGGGC
>PMDT01000375.1 GCA_003154555.1 Spirochaetaceae bacterium | reverse complement strand
TGGTGGAGACGGAGTTCTGGAACGGGGACGCCTTGTTCATGCCCCAGTTCCACTCCGCGCGTGACATACACGATGTCTACTATGTTAAGAGCCCCACTCACGCAAAAGAGATTGAGCAGCCGTGGCTGGACCAGGTTGCCTCAACCCATGAGAACGGCTGGAAGACCGGAAGCCGCGGGTGGGGATACACGTTCGACCGCGACTTCACGCGGCGGCTGATCCTCCGCAGCCAGGGCACCGTGATCTCCGCAAAGACTTTGACGCACGCGCGGGTGCCGGGGAAGTACTTCGGGGTGGTCCGCTGCTTCCGCTACGACCAGGTGGACGCAACGCACCTCGCGGACTTCTACCAGACGGAAGGGATCGTCCTGGGAGAAGAAGTCAATCTCCGCACTCTCCTCGGTCTCCTGCGGATGTTTGCCGTCGAGGTTGCCGGCGCGGAAGAGGTGAAGTACGTGCCCGGCTTTTTCCCTTTCACGGAGCCGTCGGTGGAGGTGCACATCAAGCATCCCACGCTGGGCTGGTTCGAGCTGGGCGGGTCAGGGATCTTCAGGCCCGAGGTGACCGAGCCGCTGGGCATCAAGGTGCCGGTGCTCGCCTGGGGCCTCGGGATAGACCGCATGGCCCTCGTATCCATGGGGCTGAAGGACATCCGCGAGCTTTTCACCCCGTCCCTGGACGAGGTGCGGTCCCGCAGGATCGGCATTGGCGCGGAAGGCAGGCGGTAGACCATGCCCAAGATAGACGTGAACGAACAGCTCTTCTTCCAGTCCCTGGGGAAGAAGTTCGGCAAGGACGAGCTGGAGGAGCTGCTCGTCAAGGCAAAGGCAGAGCTCAAGGAGTGGCCTCCTCAAGACGGCGTGCTGCGCATAGAGCTCAACGACACAAACAGGCCTGACCTGTGGTCCACCATGGGCCTGGCGCGCCAGTTGGCCATTGTCCTGGGCGGGGAGATCCCTTCCTACCCGTTCTTCTCCCGGGCCGGTACCATGCAGAAGACGGCGGAACGCCGCGTGATCGTCGGAGCGGGGCTGAAGGAGATCAGGCCGTTTATCGCCTCCTTTGTCGCGGAGGGAAAGGCAGTCACGGACGCGCTCCTTCGGGAGATCATCCAGTCCCAGGAGAAGCTCTGCGGCAACTTCGGCCGGAAGCGCAAGACGGTGGCAATGGGCGTCTCGCGGGCGGAGCTCCTGAGCTGGCCCGTTCACTACGACGCGGCGGACCCGGACGCCACGAAGTTCGTGCCGCTGGATTTCGACAAGCCGCTCAGCATGCGCCAGATCCTGTCGGAGCATCCCAAGGGGAAGGAATACGGTCCGCTGGTTTCATCGTTCAAGAAGTTCCCCCTTCTCTCCGACGGCAAGAACCAGGTCCTCACCTTTCCCCCGGTCATCAACTCCGCTCTTATTGGCGGGGTGAAGCCGGGTGACTCGCGGCTGTTCATAGACCTGACGGGACCGGACCTGGAGATCATCCTCACCGCGTGCGCCATCGCCGCCTGCGACTTCGCCGATATGGGGTTCCAGATCCTGCCGGTGTCGGTGGAATACGAAACCGATACGCGCTACGGCCGGACAATTTCCACGCCCTACTATTTCCAGAAGGAAACGACACTGGAGATTGCCGACGCGGAGCGGAAGCTCGGGGACTCCTTTTCACCCGAGCAGGCGGCAGCTTGCATCCGCAAGATGGGAAGCGCCGTGCGCATCGACGGAACCCGCCTGGTCGTCACGCCGCCCGAGTACAGGAACGATTTCATCCACCCGGTGGATGCGATAGAAGAGATCATGATCGGCCGGGGCATGCAGTCATTCACGCCCATCATGCCGCGGGACTTCACCGTCGGCCGCGTATCGCCCATGGAGGAGTATGGCCGCAAGGTGCGGGAGATCATGGTCGGCCTGGGCTACCAGGAGATGATCTACGGTTACCTGGGCTCACGGCGCGACGTCGTGGAAAAAATGGGCATCGACGGCATGGAGGTGCTGGAGATCGCCAACCCCATGACGGAGAGCTTCGACGTCGTGCGCAACTCCATCCTTCCCAACCTGCTGGCCTCCGAGGCGGCATCGGCCCACGCGGTCTACCCTCATCGCATTTTCGAGGTGGGCAAGATCGTCATACGGGACCCGGCGGCGAATGAAGGGTCGCACACCTGGGACGCTCTTGCATTCCTGGTCGCGGATCGCGAGGCCGGCTTCAACGAAGTGGATGCGCACGTGCTGGCTTTGCTCTACTACCTGTCCGTGGAGCCGAAGCTCGTGCCCGCGGACGATGTGCGTTTCATTCCCGGCCGCGCGGCCACGATCACGGTGGCGGGGAAGCAGGTGGGCATCATGGGAGAGGTCCACCCGCAGTGTCTTGCCAACTGGGGCATCGAGATGCCCTGCGCGGTGGTGGAGCTGCGCCTGGACGCACTTCGAGGAGGGTGAGCATGGATGCACGCATCAGCATCGTTCCCGTGAGCTGGCAGGACGGGGCGAATATCATCGTCGGCCAGTCGCACTTCATCAAGACCGCGGAGGATATCGCGGAGATCATGGCCTCCACGGTGCCCGGCGCGAAATACGGCCTGGCCTTCTGCGAAGCGTCCGGTCCCTGCCTGGTTCGCACGGAGGGAAATGACCCCGCGCTGATCGCGGATGCCGTGCGCGCGGCGCAGGCGGTAGCCGCGGGTCACACCTTCTTTCTCGTGCTCTCCAACGCATTCCCCATCAACGTGCTCACGCAGATAAAGGCCTGCCCCGAGGTCTGTCGCATCTTCTGCGCGACGGGCAACCCGCTTCAAGTGCTTGTCGCGGGAACGGACCAGGGCAGGGGCATTGTCGGCGTCATTGACGGCTCGTCGCCCAGGGGCGTGGAAGGGGATGCGGACAAGGCCGACCGCCGGGCGATGTTGAGGAAGTTCGGCTACAAGTTCTAAAGCCCGCCGCGCTGGACGCCGTGCCTGCGCAAGCGGCCGGCGACGCGCGTCAGCGCTCCGGTCGAATCAGGTCCGCTTCCGCGCGCCTTTTCCTTTCGCACCGCCTGCGCGTGGCGGCGTCGGCCGTGCCCGGTAGCCTCCCTCACCTCCCCCGTCCTCCTTGGCCACGCGGATGCGCGGAAGCTTGCCCGGACCGCGCGATTCGCGGATGATGCGTTCGGCAGCGTCGAACGGCACGGTGACCAGGGAGAAAGCATCGAAAACCATGATGCCCTCGATCATGCGGTCAGGCAGACCCGACACACCACGGATCATCGCCGCCAGGCCCTTGCGGTCGATGCCGCTGCGCTTCCCCGCGGATACGAAAAGCCGCGTCTGCCCCTTCTGGTCGACGAGCCGGCCGGGGCGTTCATCCTTCTTCACCTCGGCGATCTGGCTGTAGCGTTCAGGGTCAAGGGTCCCGGCGAATGCGATGGAGAGGCAGGACGCCAGGGCGACGCGCGCATCGGTGGTGGAAAGAATGTCATCAGCAAGCGCCATCCAGGGAGAGTCGTCGGCACCGACGTCCTCCGCCACGGAGTTCACGCGGGCGATGGCGCGGGCGCGCCGCGCATCGATGACATCGCTCACCTTCGGCACCGAGCCCTTCCTGATGCTCGTCCCCGCGCCTTCCCGCATCCGGGTGAGCTTGCGGTATTCGTAGGGAGTGACGAACGTGATCGCCGTGCCCTCGTTCCCCGCCCGTCCCGTGCGGCCAATGCGGTGCATGTAGGCCTGCGAATCCTGGGGCAGTGACCAGTTCACGACGTGCGTCAGGCCTTCCACGTCGATGCCACGTGCCGCGACGTCGGTGGCCACCAGGATGCGGGCCTTGCCGGACCGGAAGCGCCCCATGACGCGGTCCCGGTGCTCCTGGGCATAGTCTCCATGCAGCGTCTCAACGGGGTAGCCGCGCTCTTCCAGGGCCTGGCCGATGCGGTCGGCATCGACACGGGTGCGCGCGAAGACGAGGCCGTAGAAGTCCTCCTCCATGTCGACGATCCGCGTGAAGGCTTCCATCTTGTCCTGCTCGCGCACCTCGAGCCAGATCTGNNTGCTCGGTGAGCTCCGTCGGCGCGGCCAACGCGTGGTCTTCTATCGTCGTGAAGTCGCGCAGGCGTTTGCGCGCGACCCGCATGACAGCATCGGGCATGCTCGCGGAAAACATGAGGACGCGCCGCGCCGGGTTCACCGCATCGAAGATTGCGTCGATTTCTTCTGCAAATCCCATGTCGAGCATCTCGT
>PMDT01000410.1 GCA_003154555.1 Spirochaetaceae bacterium | reverse complement strand
CGATCAGACCGTGGGCACGAACAAGGCGCCCACCGAGAATGGGACGACGCTCATCGACTACAGCGCGGTGGCCGGCGCCTCGTTCAGTGACGAGGAGAAGGGGGCGATGAAATCGTCCTTGTCTCTCGGCAACTGGCAGGTGACACTCGCCTCGTCCGCGCGGTCCATCGTCAACCAGAGCGTGACCATGACCAAGGAAGCCTCCACGTCGCCCACGTCCAAGCAGTTCAACGGCCAGGACATGGCGAACAAAAAGGTCCTCGGCGTGCGGATCCACTTCCCGGTTGAGTCCTTCAACTCGTGGGCATACATCCAGCCGCCCTTCAATATTCCCGCCTACGCCGACAAAGACGCCCTCCAGGGAAACACCCTGCAGGTTGCCGCTGCGGATAAAGGCAAGGGTGAGAAGTTCAACGGCTACGGCGTCGTGAAGAACGTCGGGGTGCTGAAAAGCCTTTCCATTACCGTGTACGGCGCAAACTTCCCGAACGGTCTCGGCGTGGTCATCGCCGATCAGGATGGCAACGAGCAGACGATGTTCATGGACTACCTCCAGTTCGACGGCTGGCGGACCCTGACGTGGAACAACCCGAACTACGTCACGGACGTTCGCAACCGCGAGCTGCGCAAGTTCCCGCTGTACCCTAAGGGCGAACCGTACGTGAAGCTCGTCGGCATCGTCATTTATCGTGATGCGGCCCAGGAAGGCGGCGACTTCATCACCTATATCCGGGACATCACGATCACATACGACAAGGCCATCATCGAGACGCAGCGCGACATCAACGACGAGGCGATCTGGGGGATCCTGCAGCAGCGCAATGAGGCGAGGCGCCTGGCAGAGCTCAAGCGCCTGGGCAACATCCAGGTTCTCCGCTTCCTCGAACAGCAGAAGATGGACGNNNCCCCTCCTACTCAATTGTGCTTCGTGCCGTCCCGCGGTTTGGGCGCGGCTGCAGGAGACAGCCGGTAGGCGGGAGCCTGGGCTTTACAGCATCCGGGAAAGTACGGGGATGGAGTCGAGGTTGATCTTCACGCCTGCGTAAGAGCGGAAGAGGAAATCAGATGCACTGCCAACCAGCGTCCCAAGCCCGAAAGAGTAGACATTCCCTTCCAGACCTGCGTGCAGCGACACCGACCCCGGGAGGGAGACGGTGACCTGCAGCCCGAGTACGAACGAATCCAGCGTGGACGTCGTGGTCGTGGCGGCGACAAAGGACCGGGAGAGACTCTGGTAGGAGAATGAAAAGAGAAGTCGATAGGGGACATTCTTCTGGTAGATGTCGGTGAGAAGCCCGTATTCCGTCAGGCTGTCGACGACATCGTTCGTCGCAGCCTTTTGATCGAAGGAGCGGGAATTGAGAAAGACGCTGCAGATGACATTCGGCAGATAGATGCCGAATGATATGTCGTTGCGGGACTGCAGGTAGTCTCCCGCCTGGACGAGCTGGCCGCCGATGGAGCTGTCGGACCGGAAGGAAACGAAGGCAATGCCGGGCAGCTCAATGCGCACGGCGGTGGAGATGCCGGACTTGAGAAGCGTTGTCGTGTCATTAAAGAAGCCGAAAAAAGGACCGATGCCGACACTCAGGATCTTCGCATTATAAGAGAAAAGCGTGTAGGAAGTGTTGCGCAGAATCGGATCGGCGTAAAAGCCGGTCTCCAGGCTGATGGAATCCGAAAGTGCCTGCGTGCCGTACAGGGAAAGCCCCCAGAAATAGTCCGCACCGGGCATGGTGGTATTGTCGATCGCCCTGTCGGTGCGGAATCCAAGATTGCCCGTCCAACCCTCGATCCCGAGGTCGAGACTGAACGAGGTCACCGTAGAGAGCGCCACAAAGGCGAGACAGAGGATCGCCGTCTTCATGCCCGCGATCCGCATGTCAGAACTCCGCACGGACGCCCACGAACGCGTCGAACAACTGCGTAATGTTCCAGGGCCAGAGCCGCGCGTCCAGCTTCACTGTCCAGAACACCCCGGGCGTGCTGAAGGCGACCCAGGGGGACGCCTTGAAAACAATCGCCTGCGAAGGGTTGGCCGAGGTATAGCGCAGGTTGCCTTCCAATCCGCCCTCAAACGTGTTGCGCGCGAGGTCCCGGAGCGTCAAATTGAGATTCACGTCGAAAGAACCCAGCTCGTCGGGATAGGCCTGCTGTTCGTAGTAGCCGGGATGCCAGAAAAATGTCGGGACAATGGAGAGCAGGCCGAGGTGGAGACGCGGTTCGACCAGGAGGTAGAAGAGGTTGATATTCGGCGTGGCATCAAGCAGGGGGTTCCAGACGGGAATTCCAATCTGGGAAAGGAACTCCACGTTTCGGTTGCTCGCATAGAAGAGAAGGCCGCCGCGGAAGGCGAAGGAATTTGTTGTGAGAAGATAGGTGCTGCCGACGAATCCCTCGAGCTTTATTGAGGGAAAATTGAGAAGAAAGCGGAAATCGCCCGAATAGTTGCCAAGCATCGTGAAAGCCGCGTGGGTATCCTCGTAGACGTAGAGGTCCATGCTCAGGGTTTCAACCTTCGGAACGTACTGAAGATGGGCGCCCGTGCCATGAACCTGGTAGATGCCGTCGTACAGCGGGCCAACGGGGTAGTTCGGGAAATAGAGAAATCCGCGGTAGCTGGTCATGATGGGCGCGGCGCCGAATTGGGCGAAACCGTCTCCGGACCCGAAAGTGTCGTTTTTTCCGACAAAATAGGACAGCGACAGCGGCGCGGAGAAGAGATTTCGGATATCGATGCTGGCCGAGAAAAAATCGCGGCTCAACGCCGCGCCGGTAATATCTTCCAGATCGGGATTGAGGATCTGGAATGAAAGATTGCCACCAAACTTGTAACCGCCCTGGACCTGAAGAGTGATATTGCCGAATGTCTGCAGATCGAATCCGCCGCTCTGGTAGAGGCCGTGCGTAATAAGCTCCATGGAAGGAACCACGACATCAGCGGCGAAAAGGGAAGGGGAAAGGGACAGGAAAAACCCGAGGAATGCGGCGGTGACTGTCAAACGGGCACTTTTCATCATTCCTGTGTCCTCCTGTTGCTGGCGCATTTATATCACGACGAGATACTTTTGAAAATATAGCGCTCCAAAGCCTTCTTATCCGTCGGCGTAAGGATTTCGAAACGCACGGCAAGCACTTTCAATTTGTACATCACGACGGTCGAGGATGGCCTGAGCTCTTTGCCCGAAAGGGATATCTCCATGCCGGTGAGCGTCATGCCCGTCGCCAGAGAAATGCTGGCCGGCGGATTGAAAAGCTCCGCGGCCATGCCGCCGAGCGAGATGTCGACGACCCTGCCCGAGACCAGATGCGTCGAGGGCGGGACACGGAAGCTCACGCGGGCAAGCTCCTGCGGATCCGGCTTCACGCGGATATGCCTGCGCTGGCTGTTGTGCGTGGCGAGTTTCGAGAAGATGACCGCGAGCTTCGTCTTGGCAGATTCCGGGCTGAACGGTTTCAGGAGGTATCCGGCGACCCCGAGATCCACCATGCGCATCACGATTTCCTTGCTGGTCTGGATCGTATGCACGATGACGGATATCTTGTGCGGCTGCTCGCGCTCGGTGAGCTCCGTAATGAGCCGGATGCCGTCCACGTCCTTGTTGTCGATGTCAACGATGGCCCCATCAATGGAATCCCCCCGGTCGATCGCGAGGCGCGCTGCCTCGCGGTTTTCCACGGGTACTCCCTTGATTCCGAACGACAGCAGGACGTAGCAGAGCGACTCGCGGACCACGAGCGAGCTCTCGACGACCAGAAAGTTCACGCGCACCTCCGGCTCGGGGCCGCATTGTACACGGGAAGCACGATGCGGTCAACGTGCGGCGGAATTTCCGGCGGCAGGACACTGCCTCGACTTGACTTCGCGGCACACGGGCGTACAATCGCGGAAGGGATTCAAAAAAAGTGCGGATTAAAAGACTTCGGGCATACACGCGTATCGTATCAGGAGCGGGAGTTCTGCTCCTCTGCGCCACCCTGCTTTCCTGCAGCGTCCTGCGCTACGTGCGAACGGAGACTGTCGCTGGCGGCGTGCTCGTCAACCGGCTCATTCTCGACAGGCACACATTCCGGCTGGAGCGTGATTCGGATGAAGGGAAGGTCGTCTATGTCGGGCGTTTCGACGTCAGTGGAGACCTCTGGACTTTCCAGATCATATCCTGGAGCTCGAGCGCCGGCAAATCGCAGCAGATCGACCCACCACTGCTCTTCGTCTGCCGGGGAAGGAGCTTCGACAATGGCGTGGCATTTTTCGTCGCTTCTTCTCGTCCTGCCGGCATGGATGCATTCCTCGAGCTGCCGTCCGATTTCGACAGGGAGCCGTAGCGCTCCGTCTTGACATGCGCCCGTCGCCATGGCTACAGTGCCGGGCACGGGGCGGCTAGCTCAGTTTGGTTAGAGCACCAGCTCGACACGCTGGGGGTCACTGGTTCGAGTCCAGTGCCGCCCATAGGGACGGTTCACGGGGGACGCAGGGAGTGGCGGACAAGGTTCCTCAGAGCGCACGCATCGCGGACGGTTTCTATCTCATCAGTTTCGGTTTCGTCGCCATGTACGTTTTTGATGCGGGCGATTGTCTCATCGCCTTTGATGCGGGGATGCGCCCCGCCACCCTTCTTGCGGAGTTTGCAAAGCTGGGCCTCGACCCGTCACGGGTGCGGCACGTTTTTCTCACCCACTCGGACATGGACCACACGGGCGGCTTGAGCGCGCTGGCGAATGCCCAGGTGTACCTCAGCAGGGACGAGCTTCCCATGGTGACGCGCAAAGTCGCGCGCTTTTTCACTTTCATCTTCAACAAGCCGCTTGCGGCGGGCTATCAGACCCTCGGCGATGGGGAGGAACGCAGCGTCGGCAATGCACGCATACGCTCCTTGACGACCCCCGGCCACACGCCAGGCTCGATGTCCTTTCTCATCAACGAAAAGCTTCTGATTGCCGGTGACATTCTGAATCTTGACAAGGGCAAGGCGGTCATGGACAGGGCCATGATCAACATGAACAAGATCCAGAGAAAAGACTCGATCCGAAAAATTGCGCGCTTGAGCGGCATCTCGCTGCTCTGCACGATGCACAGCGGATTTACGGCCGATTTCCCCGGTGCGATGAAGGACTGGCAGGAATAGCCGGCCAGGCATTTGCTCCATGGTGCGGAGCGAAAACTGATCGCTTAAAATCGGCAGCAAGTTCATGTGAAGGCGCGGATTGACCTTCCGCGGCAATCTCTATAGCTTCTGATGTGCTTTCCCGTATCCGCATGAAGCTCAGGACCTTCGACTACATCGCAATTGCACTCTGTCTGCTCGTGATAGCTGGATTCTCAGTGTACGCCTACTCGGGAAGGAGCGGGTCAGGGGACGTTGTCATTGACGCATCAGGCGTTCAATGGATCTATCCCCTGTCGACTGACAGGCGCGAGGCCATCAACGGCCCTCTGGGTGACACAATTGTTGTCATCAAGGCGGGCAAGGCTTTCGTGGAAGACTCCCCCTGCCCCGACAAGCTGTGCGTCCACATGCCGGCGATATCCAAGCCGGGGCAATGGATAGCCTGCCTGCCGAATCGCGTCTTTGTTCGCGTTCGAGGAACAAGTGGCCAGGAAATCGACGATCTCTCTTACTAGCCGCATGGATCTCGTCGCCTTCATGGGGGCGATCTGCCTTTTTCTCTCTGCGATCGAATACATGATCCCCAAGCCGATCCCCTTCCTGCGGGTCGGAATCGCCAATGTCCCGATACTGCTTTGCCTCGATGTCCTGCCCGTGCCGCTCCTGCTCCTCGTTGTCGTCCTCAAGGTGATAGGCCAGGGTTTGATCGGCGGGACGCTCATTTCCTACGTGTTCCTTTTTTCCGCGGTCGGTTCTTTCGCGAGCGCCCTGTCCATGCTCCTTTTCCGGCGCCTTTTTGCCCCGCGTATCTCACTTGTCGGTGTCGGCGTGCTCGGCGCCCTTTTCAGCAACATCACGCAGATCCTGCTCGCGCGGGTGCTGATATTCGGAGAGGGCGCCTGGCTCATCGCGCCGCCTTTCCTTGCGTTGGGAACGGTGACGGCCACGCTCCTCGGTCTCTTTGCCGAAAGATTTGCCGCCCGTTCCCGCTGGCTCGCGTCAGTGCGCAGCGCGGTCGCCGCCTCGAAGGCGTTGTAGTGGCACGGCGGGAACCGGGCTCTGCGCTCCTGCAGAAAAACGCCTCAGCGCGCGTGCTTTTTATCACCGGTGCTCTTCTCTTTCCCTCCTTCCTCCTCCAGCAGGATATCGCGATACGCGCAATGCAGATCATGCTTTTCCTCCTCCTCAACGTTCTGAGCGGAAGGAAGATACGGTTTCTGCAATACCTCGTCGTGAGCGCCGGCATCGTCGTCTTCAACCTCGTGATCCCGACGGGACGCGTGCTCGTTTCCCCGCTCGGGCTGGCAGTGACGGAAGGCGCGCTGAAGAGCGGTCTCCTGAAAGCGACGGCAATGACCGGTCTCATCGCGCTCTCGCAGTTTTCAATCCGCGCGGAGCTGCGATTTCCCGGTCGCGTGGGCGGCCTCATCGGGCGATCACTCTTTTACTTTGAGCGCATCATGGGCGGCCGGCGGAAAATCAACCGAAAGGACATCATCGGGAGCGTCGATGCACTTCTGCTGGAGGTCCAGGGCGCCGGCCCCATGCAGGAAGGGGAAGAGAACGATCCTGACCGCACCACGCCGGTCGGCCTGGCGATACTGCTGGTGAGTCTCGTGGCAAGCTGGGGAGCATACGCCTTTACGATCGTGCACCCGCACCCGATCTGGGGCGGTTGACCCGGACGCATCCATCGCGGATTGTCCCACGTGATCTGTTTTGCTACCCTCTCGCGGTGATCCGCGAGCTGATTGTCAACGTTTTCCGATTCGGCCTGGACTTTCGTTCGTGGCGCGCCGGCTTCAAGGCTCTGCGCGTCCCTTCGCTTGTCATTGCTGCTTTTTCCTGCGCCCTCGGTATCGTGCTTGCCTTTCACGACGGGCGCGGAGACATTCTCAATGCCGCAGCCGTCATGATCACGGGTCTGCTCCTCCAGGCGGGCGTCAACCTTGTCAACGACTTCTTCGAGTTCCGCCAGAGGCGCGTCGATGACAAGGTCTCCGCGCTCGGCTTTTCCCGGAAGGACCGGGACCTTCTTGAGCTTTACATCTTCCTCGTCGGACTTGCGCTCTTCGGCCTTGCCGGCCTCTTCGGTCTCTTTCTTGCGTGGAGGGTGGGGTGGCCCGTCATCGTGCTGGGGGCATTCGGTTTCGTGACCGGATTTTTCTATACGGGTGAGCCGCTGAACTACAAGAGACGGGGTCTCGCCGTTCCCCTCGTGTTTTTCATCATGGGCGTTCCGATGATCGCGGGGTCCTACTACGCCGTTTCCCGCACGCTCACCGCCGGGGCCGTCTTTGCATCGATACCCGTGAGCTTTCTCATTTCCCTCATCCTGCTTGCCAACGAGCTTCGCGACTATGAAGCAGACGTCCGATATGAAATCCGCACGCTGACCGTGCGCATTGGATACGACCGGGGCATTGTCCTCTATTGCATCCTTCTTGCCTGCGCGTACGCCAGCCCTTTCGTGCTCTGGTTGTGCGGCGCCATTCCCCATCTCCTGCTCATCTATGCGGCGCTCCCCTTCACCGTGCCGCCCTTCCTTTTCATGAGGAGACCGCCGGCGGAACGTTTCCCTGTCATCCCGCTGGTCATGCTCCACCATCTTGCATTCGGCATTCTGTACTGCGTGTCGTTTTTCGTGCAATAAGAATTATCTCAAAGGAGCGGAAAGATGATCCGAAAGCGTGTCCTGGTTCTGCTGTTCGCCGCATTCTGCGCGACGCCCCTTGCCGCACAACTCTCGATCGGCCTTATGCCCGCCTGCAATTCCATTCCCTTTGTCGTGGCAGAGAAGAAAGGATTGTTTGCCGCGCATGGCGTGAAGGTGACACTGGTGCCATTCACCGGGCAGCTCGAGCGCGAGACGGCGTTGCAGACAGGCGCACTTGACGGGACCGTCTCCGATCTCATCAATGCCATCCAATCGTGGTCCCACGGCTCGGGCGCGCGGGTGACATCCGTGACGGAGGGCAATTTCGCTCTCCTTTCATCACCCGGGTCTCCGCTGAAGAGCCTTGCCGACTGGAACGCGCGCACGAGCGGGTCCGTGCGGACAGGGCTTCTGGAAGACAGCATCGTTTTTTATCTCAGCGAGCGAATGCTCGCGACAGCCGGGAGCGACCCGAAACGCATTGAGCTTGTGCCTATCGTGCAGATTCCGGCCCGCCTGGAGATGCTCCTGGCCGGGCAGGTCGAGGCTGCATGCCTGCCGGAACCCCTCTCCACGCTGGCCGCGTCCCGCGGCGCGCATATGCTCGCTGATTCGGACGGCATGGGTGCCACGCCGGGCGTGCTCCTGTTCACGGCCCGGGCCCTTGCGGAAAAGCGCAGACAGATCGCCCAGCTCTACAGTGCCTATGACGAAGCGGTAAAGGAGGTGAATGCGCATCCCGAGGACTACCGCGCCGCCATTGTTGCCGGGTGCGAGTTTCCTCCCGCTGTCACGAGCATCATGAAAATCCCGCGGTTCAAACCGGCTTTCCTTCCGTCAGAAGCACTCGTGAGGGACGTTGCGGCCTGGATGAAGGACAAAGCGCTCGTCGACCGCGTCCCCGCGTATCTCGACGTCATTGCACCCGGTCTTTTCGGCTCTCATGCTGGCGCTGAATGATTGCTCCGCGGCCTACGATGCAGGCCCCGTGCTGCAGGCGGTCAGCCTCACCGTGCCGCCGGGGAGAACCGGCTGCATCATCGGGCCCAGCGGGTGCGGCAAGACGACGCTCCTGATGCTCGCGGCCGGCCTGAAGGAACCGCTTGCCGGCACGGTGGATCTCGACGGCGCCGCGGTGCGCGCCGGCGACAGGCGCATCGGGCTCATCATCCAGCACTACGGGCTTTTTCCGTGGTTGACGGTGCGGGGCAATGTTGCGCTTGGATTGCGTCTGCGGCACGTGTCGAAGCCTGAGCTCACGGCACGCACGGACCGCGAGCTCAGCCGTGTCGGGCTCATGGACGTCGCGGATCGCTTCCCGCTTCAACTGAGCGGCGGGCAGCAGCAGCGCGTGGCGATCGCGCGCTGCATGGCGCTGGAACCGCGGCTCCTGCTCATGGACGAGCCCTTTTCAGCCCTCGATGCATTAAGCAGGGAGACGCTGCAGGATCTTCTCCTTGAGACTCTCGCGGCACGCGAGATGGCGGTGCTCATCGTGACGCACAGCATCGAGGAGGCTGTCATCCTCGGGGCGCGCATCTGGGTGATGGAGGGCGCACCGGGCCGCATCAGGGCGCGCTTCGACAATCCCGGGCAGGGAAGTGAAGGGTACCGGCGCACGACGGACTATTTTCGACTCTGCACCGAGCTCCGACGAGCGATGCAGGAAGGAGGTGCCTCGTGAGCCGGACGTTGCGTGGCGGAATCATTGGCATCGTGGCCATTACGGCAGCCTGGTGGGCGCTTTCGCTCTGCATCCCCGGTGGCTTTCTGCCGTCGCCCGCCGCCGTTGTCCCTCGGATGATTTTTCTGCTGCCACGAAGCCTCCTGGTTCATATCGGGGCGAGCCTCGGACGGATTGGCGTCGCCCTTGGCATTGCGATCGTTACTGCCGTGCCCGCGGGTATTGCAATCGGGCGGAGCAAGACGCTCGACCGTCTTTTTTCTCCGATTGCTTACCTGCTGTACCCGGTGCCCAAGATCGCGCTCCTGCCGCTTATCATGCTTCTTTTCGGGCTCGGCAATGTGTCGAAGGTGCTGATCGTGTTTCTCGTGCTGTTTTTCCAGGTGCTCGTGGCTACCCGCGACGCCGCGCACCAGGTGCCGGCGCAATACCTGCTTTCGCTCCGGTCGCTGGGAGGCACGCGCCTGCAAGCGGCGCGCTACGTGCTCCTGCCCGCCCTCTTTCCTTCCCTCCTGTCCTCGCTGCGCATCGGCACGGGCACGGCTCTTGCGGTACTTTTCTTCGCCGAAACATTCGGCACCCGCAAGGGTCTGGGCTGGTTCGTGATGGAAAGCTGGATGCGCATGTCGTACGTTGACATGTTCGCCGGCATTCTCTGCCTCGGGATCGTGGGCCTCGGGATATTCCTTGCGATCGACGCCCTGTACCGGCGCCTCTGTCGCTGGAACCGCTCTACTTGAGGACCGTGAATCCGGTCTCCGTGAGCGTGAATCGCGACCGCAGCCCCGGGGTCACGTAGATTTCCTTCTTCTCCGTGATGAAGACCGCGTCGATCAGACCCTTCGTGGATTCCACGAACTTCCGGCCCTCTTCCAGCCCCAGCGTGAAAACGAGCGTGTCGTAGCCGTCCGCTGTGAAAGAATCTGCCGCGAGGATCGCGACTGCCGACAGCCCGTTCCACGCGGGGAAACCCGTGCGCGCGTCGAGGATGTGGAAGTAGCGTTTGCCATTCTGCTCGAAGTAGCGCTCGTACGTGCCCGCCGTCGTGACCGAGCCCCCTGCGATGTCGACGTAGCCGATCTTCGTTCCCCGCGCTTCTATCGGATTCTGGATCCCGATGCGCCAGGGTGAACGATCCGGCTTGCTGCCCATGACGAGCACGTTGCCGCCCAGGTCGACCAGCGCAGCGCTCACGCCATTGGCGCGCAGGATGCGCATCACCTCGTCCGCGGCATACCCTTTCGCGACCGAGCCAAGGTCAAGCCCCATGCCGCGCTTTTTCAGGAACACGGTCGAGGCCTTCTCATCCAGGATGACGTCGCGATAGTTGATGAAACGAAGCGCCGTCTTGATCTCCTGGTCGCCGGGGATGCGCGCCGTGGGAGTCCCGATGCCCCAGAGCTGGACCAGCGGAGCCACCGTGATGTCGAAGGCTCCGTTGCCGTCAGCCGAGTACCACAGGCCATTTGAAATCACTTCGAAGACGTCGGCAGTCACCTTGACCGGGCGGATCCCTGCTGCCTTGTTGACCTCGATCAGCTCGCTGTCGGGCTTGTTGATCGTCATGCGCGCTTCGATCTCTGCCAGACGCGCGAATGCCTTGTCAAGCGCCGCCTCGGAGCCGCCCGTGTAAAGCCGGACAAGGCAGGTCGTGCCAAGGAGGTTGTACACGGTGCGCTCAAGTGGCGCTGCGGCCGACGCGATGACGGAAGAGAAAAAAACAAGCGCGACTGCTGCGAGCCCTCGCGCGCGATGTGTCGGAAATTTCATGGGACTTTATACCATGCGTGAGCGTGCC
>PMDT01000216.1 GCA_003154555.1 Spirochaetaceae bacterium | reverse complement strand
AACGTAGACCTTGCCCTTTTGACCGATCAGCTTCGCCAGCTGTTCGGCCACTTGCTTGCCGCCGAGCTTGTTGTCGGTTCCGATGTACGCGAGCGGGAAGCTGTAATCGCTGGCCTTCGAATAGTCGCCGTCGCCGAGGTAGGTATCAACGGTGATCACGGGTATGCCTTTGTCGGAGATGGCCTTGAGAGGCGCCACGAGCGCCGTTGTTGAGGTCGGTGCGATAAGGAGGAGGTCGATGCCCCCCTTCGCCATGAGGGCCTGAAGGTTGGGGACCTGCTTGTCAGGACCCCACGAATCGGGATAGTCACCGACGACGACGTTTACTCCGAGCTCCTTGGCCTTCGCGCGAATGCCCTTCTCCATTGTATAGTAGAAAGGATCGGCGACGCCCGGCATGAACGCGATGGTGATGGTCTTCTTCGCGGTTTCGGCTGTGCCGGTTGCGAAGACAGGCACCGCCATCATGGCGACGAGTGCCACGGCGAGAACGAGGATGAGAGATCTCTTCATAAAATCCTCCTGGCATGAATGAGAGAGTGGTTGACAACCGCTGGAACTCATGCAATCGACATGCCAGTTCTGCCAACGGAGACATGATAATTCAACTCCTTTTCCCGTATGTAGATAAAGCGCAGACCGACCCGTCTGATTCTCGCGAAGCGGGGCTCACATGGTTACTTTTGTATCCAGAAGTTGGATATAAAAGTAACCACGCTGGATAGACTCTCCTTGGAATACCGCTCCTTGGTTGACCGCGCAACATCGGCCAATTTACCGATGCGGACATGGTGCGCTCTCCGAAGGGGTGAACCGCGCTTCCGCTGGTTTCCTCTCCCGAGGAAAAGGTCTACCCTCGGGAAGTCCATGCGTGAAGCCTCCTCAGTGATCCATAGGAAGCCATGACCGTGCCGAGTCGCGCTTTAGACGCGCCGAGACTCATTGGCGTCTTCACCGCCCAGCTCGATGATGCATATCAGACAGCCGTTTGGCGCGGCATCGAGGCGCGCGCCGGTGCCCGCGGCGTCGGGGTCATCTGTTTCATCGGCCACAGGATCGCGTCCCCCATCGCCTCAGAGGCCGCGGCCAATATCGCATACAGTCTCGCCGATCGTCGCAATGTCGACGGCCTGATCGTCCTGTCATCCGCCATTGCCACTTTCCTCGACAAGGAAGGGATGAGCGCGCTATTCAGCGCGCATCGGGGAATCCCCCAGGTGTCGCTGGGGCTGCCCGTGCACGGAGTGCCGAGCGTCACTTCCGACGGCTCGGAGGGCATGGCGGTCATCGTCCGTCACCTCGTAAACGATCATGGCCTTCGGCGATTCGCAGTGATCGGAGGCCCGGCAGGCCACCCGGAGGCGGACGATCGCGAAAGATCCTTCCGGCGGACGCTCGCGGAAGCCGGCATCAGCTTCGATGAGCGGTTGGCGACCAAGGGGACATTCCTGCGAACGTCCGGCGAAGAGGCAGCCCGGCAACTCGTGGAAAACCAGGTGCCGTTTGACGCCGTGGTGTGCATGAATGACCGCATGGCGCTGGGCGCCATGGAGGTGTTCCATGAGGCGGGACTGCGCGTTCCCGAAGACGTCGCGGTGGTCGGTTTCGACGGTACCGAGGAAGGCGGCTATGTCACTCCTCCGCTCACCACCGTGATGCAGCCGCTGGGGGAGCTGGGCGCTTCCGCCGTGGACCTGCTGCTGGAGCTCATGGACGGCGTGGAACGCCGGGACCGGATCCTCACGTGCACCCCGGTGATCCGCGAATCCTGTGGATGCCCGCCGCGCCGCACGTACGACGCGGAGAGAACGACGATGCCGCATGAAGCGACCGAGGAGGAGATGCGGGCCGTGCAGGAGATGACCGCGTGCGCCGCGCGCGGCGATTCCGACGGCTTCATCGTCCGGCTCACGCGTGCCCTCGCGGCCACCACCATCGCCGGCGAGCCGCCAGGCAAATGGAATGATTACCTCACCGCCGTGCGGGCGCAGGTCGCTGCCGCGGACGGAAAGCGCGCCGAGGAAACCCTGTTCGAGTTCGCCCGGGTGCTCGTCGGGGAGGCGGAGGCGCGGCGGCAGGCTGCGCGGCGCGTCGCCGCGGAGCACCGGCTGGCAACGCTGCGGGCGATCAGCTCATCGCTCGCCGGAGCCTTCGAGATGCCTGTGATGCTCGGACGCCTCGAATCAGGTCTCACGCGGCTGGGCATCGGCGGAGGGTACATCGCGCTTTTCGATCACCAGACGCCCGACGCGGAATGGTCCCGGCTTGTGATGGGGCCGCGCGCCGATGCGACGCGTCCCTTCCCGCCGCGCGGTATCCGCTTCCCTACAAAGCACCTCCTTCCTCCCGTCGTTGACCAGTCGTGGCGGGCGCGCCCGTGGGTGCTCGAGCCGCTGGTGTTCCAGGATGAGCCGCTGGGATTCACGCTGCTCCCGGGGGGTGCGGAGGAGCCCGCGGTCTATGACACGCTGCGGGAGCAAGTGGCAAGCGCGCTGAAGGGGGCGCTGCTCCTCGACCAGGTGTTGACGCACGAGAGGCGGCTGCAGGTGGCCGTCGCGCGGCGAACGGCGGAGCTTACAAGCGCGAACGCCGAGCTCACCCGCGAGGTGGAGCGGCGCATGCGCCTCGAACGCGAGGTGAGCGAGATCTCCAACCGCACCATGCAGCGAATCGGCCAGGACCTGCACGACGACCTGTGCCAGCACCTCGCCGGCATCGCGATGCTCGCATCGGTCCTCCGCGGCTCTCTTGCCGGCTCCGCCCCCGCCGCCGTGACGGCCGTCGAGCACATCGGCACGCTCCTCGCTGATTCGATCACCCGCGCCAAGCAGATCGCGCGCGGGCTGTATCCCGCGGGCCTGGAGGAGAACGGGCTGGTCGCGGCCCTGGAGGAGCTCGTGGAAGCGGCGCGCCGCAATTACCCGGCGCTCATCGAGTTCCGGGCGGCCCCTGATATCCGTCTGCCCGGCGCCGACAGGGCGCTGCAGGTTTACCGCATCGTGCAGGAGGCGCTGTCCAACGCGTTGAAGCATTCGCGGTCCGCCCGCATCGAGGTGAAGCTCTACCGCGAGGACCTGCAGAATCCCGGCCCGCGCCGTGCGGCGCGTCCTGCCGAGGAACGACGAACGGTGCTCGTTGCCGAGGTGAGCGATGACGGGGAAGGGCTTCCCGTGTCGGTCGACGGCAGCGGCATGGGTCTGCGCATCATGCGCTACCGCGCAGAGACCGCGGGCGCGGAGCTGCGCATCGAGTCACTCGCGCCGGGTACACGGATCTCGTGCCGCATCGATTACGGCCAGGGAGAGAACTGATGGCAGATCCCGTGACATTCCTCGTCGTCGACGATCACCCGGTGTTCCGCCAGGGGCTCGTCGCGCTCATCAAGAGCGATGAGCGCTACCGGGTCTGCGGCGAGGCAGGGACGGTCGCGGAGTCATTGATGGCCCTGGAGCATGCGGTGCCGGACATCGCGCTGGTGGACATCTCGCTCGTCGGGCAGAACGGCCTCGACCTCGTGAAGACCCTCAAGGCGGCGCATCCGGAAGTGCTCGTTCTCATCATCTCGATGCACGATGAGGTCATCTACGCCGAAAGGGCGCTGAAGGCCGGTGCGCGCGGGTACGTCATGAAGCAGGAAGCCGCGTCGGTCATGCTGGACGCCATCGAAACGGTGCTGTCTGGAAGAATCTACGTCTCCGCAACCATGCGCGACCGGCTCCTGGAGACGATGTTCAGCCGTCGGGAGGAGAGCGAGGCGCCGTCGGTGGAGCGCCTCAGCGACCGGGAGCTCGAGGTGCTGGAGCTCATCGGCCAGGGCTACGGCGCGGCGGAAACGGCCAAGGTGATGAATCTTTCCGTGAAGACGGTGAATGCCTATAGCGATCATATCAAGGAGAAGCTCCAGATCGCGGGCTCCGGCGCGCTGCGTCGCTTCGCCGTGAAGTGGGTGCAGAGCCGGGATCAGTAACAGGTCCTGCTCTCAAATTTGATTGCAGCGTCTGTGACATAAAAACATGGACAATTATTGCAGTTCGGCTTGATCGGGTAGTTCCATCCTGCATGGAACCCGTGTGGCTCCCGTGCGATTCTGCGTCATTCCTCCGATGAAACCTTGACGCCGCGTTGAGAGCGCTTTGTAAAATGGATCGGGGCAGGGATAGGTAATATCACCTATTTATTAGTTCGCCATTTATCCGAGTCCGCAGTAATCCGATACGCGCATGAAATAGGAATAAATCCCTATTGGGCATGCGCGTCGCGCTCAGAAAATGATTTGTGCGTCTTTGGCGCGCCTTTTTTCTTGACGACTGAAAATGAATGATTTACGATGACCTGATTTTCAATAATTCCTTTTTATCAGAGAGGGGGTTTTTGCATGAAGCGAAAATGGGGTATTGGAATTGCTCTTCTGGTGCTGTTCAGCTTCAGCATGCCGCTGTTCGCACAACAGAAGAAGGTAATCAATCTTTGGAGCTTTACTGATGAAGTTCCCAAGATGCTTGTGAAGTACATGCAGATGAATCCGAAGGTCGATGCGGCGTATGAGATCAAGACGACCATCGTCGCCACGACAAATGGCGCCTACCAGCCCGCCCTTGACCAGGCGCTGATGGGCGGCGGCAAAGACGCACCTGATATCTACACCGCTGAGTCCGCGTTCGTGCTCAAATACACGCAGGGCGACGCGGGCCAGTTCGCCGCTCCCTACAAGGATCTCGGCATTGACGTGGCTGCCCTTCTGAAGAAGGCCGACATCGCCCAGTACACGGTCGACATCGGCACCAACCCGGTGTCGAAGCAGCTCGTGGGTCTTGGCTACCAGGCCACGGGCGGTGCGTTCATCTACCGCCGCTCCCTTGCGAAGGACACCTTCGGCACGGACGATCCGGCCGTCATCAAAACCAAGATCGGACCGGGGTGGGACAAGTTTTTCCAGGCGGCTGCCGCGCTGAAGGCCAAGGGCTACGGCATCGTCTCGGGCGACGGAGACATCTGGCACGCCATCGAAGGCGGCTCCAAGCAGGGCTGGATCGTCAACGGCAAGCTCTTCATCGACAAGGACCGCGAGGCTTTCCTGGATCTTTCCAAGAAGCTGAAGGACAACGGCTACCACAACGACACGCAGGACTGGACTGACGCCTGGTTCGCCGACATGAAGGATGCCAGCGCGAAGAAGGTCTTTGGATTCTTCGGCCCCGCGTGGCTCATCAACTACGTCATGGCCGGAAACTCCGGCGGCAAGCAGCCCGGCGAAGGCACCTACGGTGACTGGGCCGTGTGCGAACCGCCCGTTGGCTTCTTCTGGGGCGGCACCTGGGTCATCGCCAACAAGAACAGCAAGCTGAAGAGCGTCATCGGCGACATGATCAAGTGGATCACCCTGGACAGCAGCGAGACCGGTCTGCAGTACGCCTGGGCGAACGGCACCCTGAACGGGCCGGGCGGCACCAAGGATACGGTCTCTTCCGGGACGGTCATGAAGGCGTCCAACGGCACGCTCACCTTCCTGGGCGGGCAGAACATGTTCGACGTGTTCGTTCCCGCGGGCAAGTTCGCAACGGGGAAGAACAAGACCCAGTATGACGAGACCATCAACAACATCTGGCGCGGCCAGGTGCGCGAGTACACCGCGGGCAACAAGACCCGTGCCCAGGCCATTGCTGACTTCAAACAGCAGGTCAAGGACCAGCTCGACATCGACTCCAACTAAGGTGACTGGGTGTGGGCGGACGTGGTCCGCCCACACCTTCTCTTGTGCGCCGGGCATGGGTGTTCGTTCGCGCTCCGTTGCAGCACCGCCGATCTTCGATCGGGCCTGAATCTCGGGGCGAGTTCCAGGCACCGAAGGGATGGGATGGCGGAATGGATGGTAGGCACAGGATTTTCGAAGACGGAGACGGGTGCTCCGTGACGGGAGGTACATGCCTA
>PMDT01000072.1 GCA_003154555.1 Spirochaetaceae bacterium | reverse complement strand
ATGCCCAGGAGAGGACTCGAACCTCCATGGCCTTGCGACCACTAGACCCTGAATCTAGCGTGTCTGCCAATTTCACCATCCGGGCGCAGGAGAAACGTAGCAAAACGGCATTCAACTTGTCAAGGATGCGTTCTGCCGCTATCCTTTCCAGATGGCACCCCTGCGCGTCCTCTTCATCGGTGAGATCGTCGGAAAGTCGGGGGTGTGGGTCGTAAAGGAGCTGCTCCCGAAGATCCGGCAGGAAAAACGCATCGACTTCGTCGTGGCGGATGGCGAAGGCGCCACCGGCGGCTTCGGTATCGGCAAGAATCACGCGGTCTACCTCCACAAGCTGGGCATCGATGCCATCACGACCGGCGAATGTTCCTACTATAAAAAAGACATCGTCGAGCATTTCAACCACGCCCCGTACATGGTGAGGCCCGCCAACTATCCGCCGCGCAACCCGGGGCATGGCTTCATGGTATTCGAAAAGAACGGCAGGAAGATCGCGGTCATGAGTCTCCTCGGAATCGCCGGGTTCAAGAGGGTGCACTTGAAGAATCCGTTCAGCCTGCTGTCGAAGTTGCTGGAGTCCATTCACCCTGAGACAAAGAGCGTGATCCTCGATTTCCACGCGGTCACGACGGCGGAAAAGGCGACGATGTTCGCGATGGCGGACGGGAAGGTCTCTGCCGTCATCGGCACGCATACCAAGGCGCTGACGGCGGATGATCGCGTGATGGCGGGCGGCACCGCGGTGATCACCGATGCAGGGAGAACGGGCAGCCTGGGATCCGTGGCGGGGCTGGACCCCGAGATCGAAATCCGGAAGCTCACGACGCTTGTGCACGAATACTCGAAAGAAGCATGGGCGATGCTGGAGCTGCAGGGCGTGATCATCGAAATCGACGACGACGGCAAGGCTCTCTCCATCGAACGCATCCGCGAACCGTGCGCGCCTCCGCCACCTGCGGCAAAAGAACAGGACGTGCCGGCGGCGGAGTAGCGGCGGAGGCGTTCGACCGATTGAAGACGAACCTTCTCCTCGCTACACTTGAGATGAAATGCCAAAATGGCAGGATGTGCTGAAAAACTCCGTTTCCAAAGAAACCATCAAAGCGAGCAATCTGCGCAGGATCCCGCAGTTGAAAGCATGTCCCTTCTGGGACCGTGCCATTTTCATGGGGACGATCTCCTACAAATCGCCGGTCGCCAACTACGACGGGGGTATCGTGAAATACGATGGAAGAATCTACTACGTGAACAGATCGCAGATCGAAGCATTGCGGCCCTACGTACACTGGAATCTGCGCACGCAGATCAGCGTCATCGAAGCATAGCCTCGGAAGGCGAGCCGCTAGACCGGCTGCCCGGCAACGGTCGCGGCCACAACCCGATCCCGTCCTCCCGCCTTTGCCGCATACAGGGCGACGTCTGCCGCTGACTGCAGGAGCTCCCGCGTCCTGCCGTGGTCGGGATAGACCGCCACGCCCAGTGAAATCGTCACCTGGCCCAGGGCTGTCCCCTGGTGCTTCACCTCCATCGACTTCACGCGCTGCCGCAGGTCCTCGGCGCGGCGCATGGCCGCTTCCAAAGACGCCTCGGGCAGGATGAGGAGGAACTCCTCGCCGCCGTAGCGACAGGCGATATCCCCTGCGCGAAGATGGGCTTGCGTCAGGGCGGCGAGCGCGCGCAGAAGCTCATCGCCTGCTGCGTGCCCGAACCGGTCGTTGAAGGATTTGAAGTGGTCGATGTCGAGCATGATCACCCCGATGGACTGCTCCTTGCGAACGGCGCGCCGTGTCTCCAGATCCAGTGTCTCCTCCATGTAGCGGCGGTTGAAAAGGCCCGTGAGCGGATCGTGGATGGAAAGCTGGCGCAGGTCGGAACGCAGCATGAGATTGGAAAGGGAAAGCCCGATCCGGTCAGCGACGGAAAGGGCGAAGGCATGCGACTCCTCGGGAAAGCGCGTGACGTGGAAAAGCCCGATGGTCTTGCCGCTCGCGGTCATCGGAATGCACAGCGCGCCGCCTTCTCCCGCGTCCGGCGCATGACGGCAGGGCACGGCGACGGTGGTGCGCGTCACGACATGCGGGCGTCCCAGGCGCAGCGCCCAGCAATCCTGGGCAAGAAAGGCCTGCTCGACGGGAGGGGCGTCACCCCACTCCGCCATTGCAGTGTAGGTCTCATTGGCAGGGTCGTGCATGAAGAGAGCCCCGGAGGAAACCGGGAGGAGCCGCGGCAGATACGCGGAGATCACGGGGAATGCCTCGTCGGTTGTGACGCAGGATTGAAGCGTGTCGCCCAGGTCGTTCAGGAGCTGGATATCGCGCGTGCGCTGGTTGAGGCGCTCCACCTGTCCGGTGAGAGAGGAGCGGGAGTCCGCGAGCTCTGCCGCGAGCCTTTCCTGCTTCTCCATCTGCTGCTCCAGCTCGGTGGTCCGTGCCTCGACCAGGCCCTCGACGCGCGCGGCACGCTGAATGCGCCCGGCGAAAAAGATACAGGCAAAGAGGGTGAGCACGAGACCGGCGCTCATGAGGATCCAGGAGAGGAACGAGCTGTGACGCCGGATGAAGTCGCGCGTTGCAGAGGCCCGGAGCGTCCACGTGCGGCCGCCTGCGTCGAATGTAGAGCTCCAGGTCAGGGCCTTCTGATCGACGCCGCTCGTTTCGTAATTAGGGATTCGCGACTTGTGGTAATACACAAGGCGCGCATCCGCGGGCGCCGACGGGTCGGCGAGCTCGAGGTCGATGCCGGCGGGGCTCAGGTTGCGCAGAGAGAGCTCGACGAGCTGGTCGATGCGGAACGCGGATCCGACCAGACCGACGATCTCACCGCGTGGCGCCGGCGTCCCGGGGATGGCGGTCGTGCGGTTCACGGGGAAAAAATGCCAGACATACTGGGCATCCGCGGGAGTGGGCGGGAGACCCATGCGCGAGCCCATCGATTCCCGGGCGGTCGTCAGGGCATGCGCAATCGTCTTCTGGAGCGCGGGGACGCTCCCAAGATCGAAACCGAGCATCGCATCGGTGAACTCCGCCGGCACGACGACGCTCACGGGGAAATAGACCGCACGCGATGCGGCCGTCACGAGCTCGCCGCCGGACGTCTGGTCGCGGATTGTGAAACCGGGCGCCATTTGCCGGCTCCAGAGCTTTTCGAAGGCCGCGCGATCCGCCAACGGCACCTGGGGCACGAAGAAAAGCACCTGGCCGTCGGGCTCGAGGCCCGGGATGGGCTTTGCAAAACGCGCAAACTCCTGTGCGAATGATTCCGTGCGCCCCTCCGCGAGCTCCGAGGCCGCAGCGACGTAGCTGCCTAGAAGCTGGAGCTCGATGGATTCCTCACCCAGCCCGGTGCGAATGGCCTGGGCGCGGTCGGCCGCCAGGCCCTGGAAGTCCGATTGCAGCCGCACCTGTTCCCCGTTGCGAAAGATGAAAAAGATCGCGAGGGAGACGATGACGCCAAAAGCGACAGTAAGGATGAGGGGAAGGTAGATTCCCGACGGCAAAGGCCGGCGTGCTGCGGGAGCCCGGTCTGCGGGCGGATGATCATTCTCCATGCTGATTCTCCCGGCGGCCATCATAGCACGCTCGGCCGCCGTTGAGACGAACCTCTTTTTGTTCTATAATCCAATCCCCATGAGCAAATACAT
>PMDT01000162.1 GCA_003154555.1 Spirochaetaceae bacterium | reverse complement strand
TGCGCGTCTCATCGAGGAAATCCCTGGGCCGGCCCATCTCCCCGTCCTGACCAGCCGTGAGACGGAAGTGCTGCGGTGGCTGGCGGCAGGAGAATCAAACAAGGAAATCGCAAGCCGCCTGTTCGTGAGCGACGAAACCGTCAAGACGCACGTGAGCAATATCCTCGCCAAGTTGGAGGTGCTCAGCCGCACCCAGGCGGCCCTCTATGCGATCCGCGTCGGGCTCATCCCCTCCAGGGAATAGCTGGACAGCCGTATGGGCATCAAGAGCAGAATCCAACATGCTATCCTGAAATCGGGCATCGTCGAGGAGACCCTCCGTCAGGCCGAGGACCGCATTTTCAAGGCGTTCCATGCCAGCCCGACTGCCATCAGCATCAGCACGCTCGGGGGCCGCTACCTCGACGTGAACGAAAGCCTTCTGGAGATACTTGGCTATTCGCGCAGTGAGATCGTCGGGCATGCCTGCGATGAGCTGGGGATCTGGGTCGATCCGGGCGTGCGCGCCAGGGCGGTCGAGGCGCTTCTCCAGCGCCGGCCCATACACGCCATCGAGCTGCAATTGCGCGACCGGGCGGGACAGGTGCGCGATGTGTCGGTGTCGATGGAGCTGATCTTCCAGAACGGTGAACCCTGCGTGCTCACAATGACGCAGGACGTAACGGAACGCAAACGCGCTGCGACCGCTTTGCTGGCGAGCGAGGATCGCTACCGCGCGATTTCCGAGCTCATCTCCGATTTTGCCTATTCGCTTCGGCCCACGCCCCAGGGCACGCTCGCCCTGGATTGGGTGACAGCCGCATTTTCACGCATCACGGGCCTGCCCACGGAAGACTTCGTGACGATGGAAGACCTGCTCATGATCGTTCATCCCGAGGACCGCGCCAGCGGCAGGGCACACTTCAACGCGCTCGTTTCGGGCCAGACGGACGAGCGCGAGCTGCGCATCCTTACACGTGACGGCACGGTCCGATGGCTTCGCCTGGTCGGCAGCCCGGCAGGTCAGCCTGACACGCAGGGGACGACGAGAATCTACGGTGCCGCGGAGGAAATCACGGCACGCATCAACGCATATCAGCTGCTTGAAAGCAGGGAGGCCGAACGGGCGCGTGAGCTTGCAGTCCTGCTGGATGTCGCGCATAAAGTGGCCTCCACCCTGGAACTGGAGCCACTGCTCAGCCTGATTCTTTCCGAGCTGCAGAAGCTTATCGATTACACGGGGGCCGCCATAATGATGTCGGACGGCACGGACCTGGTCTTTCTCGACTATCGCGGCCCGATGCCGCGCGAGCAGGTGATGCAGCTGCGCATTCCGATCAGGGAAACGGCCGGATACATGAATGTGGTCAAGCGACGCGAACCCATGATCATCCCCGATATCTGGGGTGATACCGAAATTGCGCACAGCTTCCAGCGGTCCGTGGAATGCTTGAGCCCTGCGTATGGGTACGCCCATTCCTGGATGGGAGTGCCGTTGGCAGTGAAAGACCGCCTGATCGGGATCATCCGTCTCGATCACCGGGATCGCAACTATTTCACGGCGCAGCACACGAAGCTCGCGATGGCCATCGCGAGCCAGGCCGCCGTCGCGATCGAGAACGCACGGTTGTATGAGAAAGCTCAACAGCTCGCTACCCTGGAAGAGCGGCAACGCATCGCGCGGGAGCTCCACGACTCGATCTCGCAGGCGCTGTTCGGGATCAAGCTCGGCGCCCAGACGGCGATAGAGATTCTGGACAGGGACCCCGTCCGGTTGGCCCAGTCCCTCGAATATGTGCGCGGCCTGGCGGACGCCGGCCTCATTGAAATGCGCGCGCTCCTTTACGAGCTCCGGCCGGAGGCTGTGGCAACGGAAGGACTCGTGGCCGGTCTTCAGAAGCATATTGATTCGCTTCGTGCCCGGCACGGGATCGAGGTGCATGCAGATTTCTGTGACGAGCCGAAGATTTCCCTGGAAATGAAAGAGGCAATATACCGCATTGTGCAGGAGGCGCTGAACAATATTGCAACGCACGCGCAGGCAACTCTGGTCCGTCTTGAGCTGTTCCGCGAAGACGGGATGGTTCGCCTGGAAGTGAACGACAACGGAATTGGATTCGATCAGTCCACGGTGGCGCCCGGACACTTCGGCCTGCGTTCGATGGGCGAGCGTGCCGCGCACCTGGGCGGACTGCTTCTGGTGGAGAGTGCCCCGGGCACGGGAACAAGCATTCACGTTCAAATACCGGTCCGCGAATGACCGCTTCCTCTAGAGAGGCACTGGATTCGCAGCGTGCGGCCTCCGACAACCCTGCTGTCACGTCACCAGTTGCAACTGTCCCAGTCCACGACATGATACTGGCTTGATTGTTGTTGCTTGATTTCCGGCGCATTGATAGATTCTTGCTATGTATACAGAAACAGCCCCCCATTGCGTCACTATTGTCTGTGGAAAGGACCTCAGGGATTTGACCAGGCTCATCCGCTTGACTCCGTACAGGGTCGGACGGATAAAAGCAAGTATGGACGGTGACAAGGTCAAGGTCCTGAAAAGCATTCCGTCGAGGATTGCAACTTATCTCCGTGCGAACCTCGCAAAGACCCACTTTAAGTCTGTAATCGAATTCCCCTTGTTTCAGGGGGATTCTTTCAGTGAAATGTCTGTATATATTCTGTCAAATCGAAATTATTACCTTAAAAA